>JAWVYE010000130.1:0-5426 GCA_033722905.1 Desulfobulbales bacterium | reverse complement strand
GCAGCCTTATGATTGTTGCAGGTATAATTCTTTTTCTTGTCAGGCGCAGGCAGACGGTATAAGAGTTGTCACCTATCAGCCGTCAGCTTTGAGTGATTGGCCTGCAAACTTCAATCTTTATACTTTTAACTCCCTTGCCCTTGACCCCTCGTGTCAATCGTCAGCAGCTTGGTGTGCTGAAAATCCTTGCACCCTTTTTCTTTTACTCAAAATCCAAACTGACCGGGCAGTGATCTGAACCGAGGACATGCTCCAGGATTGCTGCATCCTTTATCCTGGCCTCACTGGCAGGGTCGACACAGAAATAATCTATGCGCCAGCCGATATTCCTGCCCCGGGCATTAAAGCGGTAACTCCACCAGGTATACTGTTCCGGTTCTTTGTTGAACTTGCGGAAGGTGTCAATATATCCCGAGCCTGTAAAGGTGTCCATCCATTGTCTTTCCGGCAGAGAATAGCCGGGATTCTCCTCATTCTGCCTGGGATTTGCCAGATCAATGGGCTTATGGGCCACATTGAAGTCGCCACAGACGACAACTGACTTTCTCTCGGACAAACGGTCCAGGAAGTTGTGAATGTCCCTGTTAAATTCCAGCTTGTATTCCAGGCGGCCCAAACCGTGTTGGGCATTGGGGAAGTAGGCGTTCACTAAAAAAAAATCCTCAAACTCCAGGGTCAGAACCCTGCCTTCCCGGTCATGATCAGGAATATCCATGCCGTAGATGACATTGAGCGGCTTAATTCTGGAGTATATGCAGACCCCGGCATATCCTTTCCGTTTTGCCGGATACCAGTAAGCCTCATATCCCGCCAATTTTTTAACGCTGTCCGAAAGCTGCTCGGGCATGGCCTTTATCTCCTGGAGGCCGATGATATCCGCATCAAGCTCATACATAATATCAGTGAACCCTTTTTTTGCGAGAGCCCGCAGCCCGTTGACATTCCAGGATATAAATTTTTTCACACCGTTTGCCTTTGTCTTTTTTTTCATTCCGGGAATTTTTCTCGGAATCACGCCAATCCGCGGGCACTGGCTGGAGAGAACACAACGGTCACAGTGGGGCCCAACCGGCCTGCAGATTGCCTGGCCAAAGGCAACCAGCATGGAGTTGACGCTGATCCAGTACTTTTGCGGCAGCCTCTGCCGCAGGGCCATCTCGGTCTCAAGGGGGGTCTTTGTATTTACATAGCCCCAGATGTTCATAATCCGGTGCACATGGGTGTCGACACAGATAGCCGGCTTGTTAAAGGCCACCGCCACCACCAGGTTGGCTGTTTTTCTGCCAACGCCCGGCAACTTGATGAGCGACTCCACTTCAGCGGGTATTTTGCCGCCGAACTGGACCATGGCAGCCGGCAACTCCTTGAGATATTTTGCCTTATTCTGATAAAAACCAACCGGATAAATGAGCTTGGCAATTGTTGCTTCATCCAGGCTTGCCAGGCTTTCCAGGTCCGGAACCTTCTTGAACAGCCTGGCCGAGGCCTTTGCAGTTATTTCGTCCTTGGTGCGGGCAGACAGTATGGTGGCAACGAGAACTTTGAAGGGGTCCCTGGTCTGTACCGCTATAAGGTCAACCACCGGAACCTGGTAGTTGCCGACTTCCTTTGCGAGGACATTTAAAAAATACTCTATATCAATGGTCATAGTTACCCCCGGCTTTGCCTGTTTTTCTGCAATTTTGCGATTTAATTCCATGCGTCTTGTGCAAAAACAACTTAAAGCAGATCAGCATGGCTGACAAGGTTGTTCACCGGCAGGAGAAAAAGTTTCCGGCCCGGGAATTTTTCTTCTTTAGCTGGTATGTTTTTGCCATGAATTTTTGCGGACAGGGGGCCTGTCTCAAATCCAGCATAAAACCTTTTTAGCCTTGTAATCACATGGTGAATTATGATACGTAAGGCCAATTCACCTCTGCAGAAATATATATGGTTCAAAAGGAGTTAATAAATGGGTGATCCTGTTAGACCTGAAGATATAACAGATGCGCAGACTGCCTGGGGAGACGCTATCGTGGCTATCGGCAAAATTTTTTCCGCCAAAGGCGACTATGTTAAGGCGGCAGAACGTTATCTTGATTCGCTCTATGCCTTTGCGTCAGGCCCCGTGCTTTTCAAGCCCACCAAGGCTGCGGATAAACAATTCCGCCCTACACGTGAGGCGGTCCTCTCATACTTTGTTGGCGGCAATGAGACATACAGGGAGGATCACGGTTTTGCCATCCATCCCTGGATAAAAGTACGTTTTGAGAATAACGCCACCTATATCCACGGAGATTATGCGGTGGCTATGGGTAATTACTTTTTCACCCAGGTTGACGGTAGTGAAATAAAGGTGGAGTATACATTCGGTTACATTAAGGGGCCGGACGGCAGATTAAAAATCAACCTGCATCACTCTTCAATTCCTTTTAAAAGTTAACGATCCTCTTTTATTTATATTCATTTTCCGTCCCGCTCCCTTAATCGCATAGGCATAAATACCCAAAATTTAAGCCTTGCGGGAATTTTTTCCCCATTTCCCTTGACAATTCCTAGTGCAAAGCATTATGAATAGCCACTCATTTTTTTTCATGAGAACATCTTTTTTATATCCAGAACGTTACATAATTATAAATGATGGTGAGGAGGGAGTAATGACAAAAAACATGTTGGCAAAACCCGGGGGAATTTACGCCGCCCTAGTTTGCGCCCTGACCTTAAGTCCTGTGTGGGCCCTGGCAAGTGAAACCGCCGCATCCGCCCCTGTGCCGGTTGAAAGTGATCTGGCCTGGTGGATGTGGCCGATAATATTGCTGGTGGTTACCTTTGTCATGGGAATAATCGCCGTACTCGGCGGTGTCGGTGGCGGGGTGCTCTATGTGCCTATAATCAGCGGTTTTTTCCCGTTTCACCTTGACTTTGTCCGCGGCACCGGTCTTCTCGTTGCCCTGTCAGGCGCCCTGGCTGCCGGACCCGGCCTGTTAAAAATGAACATGGCCAGCCTGAGGTTGGCCATTCCGGTGGCTCTTATTGCTTCCACCATGGCAATTGTCGGTGCCATGGTAGGGCTGGCCCTGCCCACCCATATAGTCCAGATGCTTCTTGGGGCAACTATTCTCGGTATTGTTGTCATCATGTTCACTGCCAAGAAATCAGAATATCCGGATGTGCCAAAGGCGGACGCCCTCTCCTCGGCCCTGCGCATCACCGGTATTTACCATGAGGCCAGCACCGGTCAGGACATTAACTGGAAAGTTCACCGCACTCCCATAGGGCTGCTCACCTTTATTATCATCGGATTTATGGCTGGCATGTTCGGATTGGGCGCCGGCTGGGCCAACGTGCCCGTTCTTAACCTTATGATGGGTGCACCGCTCAAGATATCTGTTGCCACCAGCAAGTTCCTGCTGTCCATCACCGATACTTCCGCTGCCTGGATTTATCTGAACAAGGGCTGCGTCATTCCGATGATGGTCATTCCATCTCTGATCGGCATCATGCTGGGCTCCTTTGTCGGTGTGCGAATATTAAAGTTCGCCAAGCCTGCCTTCATCCGCTGGATGGTTATCGCGATTCTTGCATTTGCCGGCATCAAAGCCCTGACCAAAGGTCTCGGCATAGACCTTTTCTAGAACCGGAAGGAGGAAATACTAATGACTGATCATAAAATTACCGCAGAGGCGACCAACGAGCAATTGCTCTACGCCAATATTCTCTCTAAAGGCATGCTTATCGGCCTTGTGCTGTTATTCATTACCTTTGCCCTCTATGTTTTCGGTATCATGCCCGCCGCAATTCCCTTGAATGAAATTGCCAATTACTGGAATCAGCCTGTACACGACTATCTTGTGGCAATCAACAATGAATTTCTGCACTTGGATCATCTGCCCACCGGCTGGTCCTGGATCAAGCTCATCGGCAAGGGCGATTTCATTAACTTTGTTCCGGTGGCCATACTTTCCGGTGTGACCATCGTCTGCTATTTAGCCATTGTTCCCGGCCTTTTCAAAAGGGGTGATAAGGCTTACGCAATTATGGCTCTGGCCGAGGCGTTAATCCTGGCCCTAGCAGCCAGCGGCCTGCTTGCAGTCGGCCACTAACGAGCCGGCACTATCTTAACAAAGTTACAAAGCCCTGCTGATAATCCGGCAGGGCTTTTTTTTGCTAGGAGAAAAACTGAAAGATATAGTTTGCAGAAACGGCAAATATTATAAGGGCCAGGATGGCCTGTATTATACGTTCGGGTAGGTATTTCTGGCAGGAGGCGCCCAGGTACATGCCGAGCAGGCCGCCGAGCCCGAACAACAGGCCGAGCAGCCAGTCTGGCGGCGCCGGCTGACCTTGATAAAAAGGGACAAAACTGTATACGGCCACACCGACAATGGAAGCGGCAAAGGTGCCGAACATGGCGGCCCCCGCGACAGTATGCACGGGAATCCTTAAAAATGTCACACAAAATGGGGCGATAATAGCTCCGCCGCCGATGCCGTATATGCCGCCAATCACTCCCACAGCAAGAGCTAGAAAAACTATTGCCGCCAGGCTGAATTCAACCCGCCGCCCCTGAAAATCAAACCCCATTCTCGTAAGGCTGTAGGTGACATTGCCGACCTCAAAATCAGGACCCGGCCCAAGGACTGACGCCTCTTTATGCTGCAAAATAGTTTTTATAACCCGAGCTCCCAGATAGAGCAGAATAACCCCCACAAACAGTTTAAACGCTTTCGGGTCAGGCAGAAACCGCACCCGGACATAATATCCTGCCAGTATACCTGGAAGGGTTCCGAGGCTGATTGCCAGGGCCAGGGGCCACACCATTCTGCCTTCCCTCATATAGCGCAGGATGCCCCCGGGGGTTCCCACAACGTTGTAGAGAAAATTGGTGGCACTCACCGACGGAGTTGAAAATCCCAGGACACTCATTTGAAAGGGAAGGAGCAAAAAAGCACCGGTTATGCCCGCCATGGAGGAAAAAAAAGAAATGACAAAAGCCACGAGGGGCGGCAGAAACAGTGATGTTTCAACACCTGAAACCGGAAAGAGAATACGGAAAAAGTCCATAGTTTTAGAAGGGGGCTACCGTTATCCGTAAAACTACTCACAAAAAACTGTTGTTTTTTCAGAGCATTTAATTACATTTGCGCTAGCATAGATCATTTTAGCGGATGCTCAAAACAAAATCATAACTGCCAAGCTGCTTGGCACAATAAAACCGGCCTGGCTTTACATGCGATACATTTATACCTTTTTCATCATGTTTGGGTTCTGGATTCTGCTTTCGGGCAAATTCGACCTGTTCCACCTGACCCTTGGCGTTCTTTCCAGCGGCCTGGTCTCCTGGATGTCCACGGATGTTTTGATGCTCGACGCAAAGAAGCGGGACAGGCTGGCCATCGCTTGCCGTTTCACCTCTTACATTCCCTGGCTGCTGTATCAGATTGTGC
>JAWVYE010000129.1:0-5436 GCA_033722905.1 Desulfobulbales bacterium | reverse complement strand
CACCGCAGGGGTGGGTGGGTATATATGCCAATTCTGCCGGGAATGTTTATGCCGTCAAAAGCTTCAAGCTGTTGCGACGCCTCAAGTATTGCTCTGGGGCCGTTTGCGGTTCCTTTGCCATAGGAAACACTTTTTTCCATCTCAACCGGAATGATGTGGACCCGGGCCTCATCAAAAGTAGCAGGAGGGATTTCAGACTCAAGAAAGCTTGGGTAAACAGTTGTTGTCATAACCAGATCCTATTCATGACAGCCTTGTCCGATAATCCTGGTAGCCGAATTCCCTGATCACCTGCACAACTCCTGTTTCAGGATCATATGTTGCAATTGCAGGGAGATGCACACCGTTAAAGGTATTGTTTTTAACCATTGTATAATGAAGCATATCCAGAAAGACCACTCTTTGACCTATGAAGAGAGGCGCGGCAAAAGAGTATTCACCAATCACGTCACCGGCCAGGCAGCTGTTCCCTGCCAACCGGTAGGTATATGCTCCTGAACCCGGCATGCCGCCGCCTGCAACTTCAGGACGATAGGGCATCTCAAGAACATCGGGCATATGGGCTGCGGCTGAGGTATCCAGGACCGCAATCGGGGTTTCCCTGTCAATTATGTCTTGGACTGTACTTATGAGAGTCCCGGCATTCAGGGCAATCGCCTCGCCCGGTTCCAGGTAGACCTCGAGGCCATAGCGTTCCCTGAAGCTGTTAATGAGGCTGCAGAGCAGATCCACATTGTAATCCTTCCTGGTAATATGATGACCGCCGCCGAAATTGATCCACTCAAGGCTTGCAAAGTACGAGGCAAATTGTTTTTCAACCTCAAGAAGAGTCCTTTCCAGGGTGTCGGCATTCTGTTCGCACATGGTATGAAAATGGAGACCGCTGATACCGGCCAGGTCATGGCCCTGCAGCTCTTCTGCTGTTATGCCGAGCCTGGAGCCCGGCGCACAAGGATTGTAGAGCTCTACCTCAACCTCTGAGTACTGCGGGTTTATGCGCAGACCGCTGCGGACGGGCCGGCTGCTTTTCTGTAATTTTTCCCTGTGCAGCTGCAACTGGCTCATGGAGTTAAAACTGATATGATCAGCCAGCTGCAGGAGTTCATCCATGTCCTTTTCAGCGTATGCCGGAGCATGCACATGAACCTCGCCGCCGAACTCCTCCCTGCCGAGCCTTGCCTCGTGTATTGAGCTGGCACAGGTTCCCTGCAGGTATTTGCGTATCAGCGGAAACACGCTGAACATGGCAAACGCCTTGAGGGCCAGCAAAATCCTGCATCCGGTCCTTTTACGGACAGCGGCAAGAATTTCCAGATTCTGTCGTAAACGTCCCAGGTCACAGACATAGCAGGGGCTGGGCAAATCGTTCGGATCAAAGGTTGGTTGCGTCATTTTCATCCATAAAAGTCTCAGTCCAGGGTAATCCGTGCAGTTGCAATTTCTTCATGAACGGATCCGGATCAAACTCCTCGACGTTATACACCCCAGGTCTATGCCATTCCCTTTCCAGCATGAGCATACCGCCGATCATGGCCGGTACACCCGTGGTATAGGAAATTGCCTGGGAGTTTGTTTCGCGGTAGGCCTCCTCGTGATCGCAGATATTGTAGATATAGTATCTTTTCTGCCGTCCGTCCTTTACCCCTTCAATCAGGCAGCCTATACAGGTCTTGCCCCTTGTCATGGCACCAAGTGAGGCGGGCTCCGGCAGCACGGCCTTTAAGAACTGCAGCGGGATGATCTCCTGTCCCTGATAGTGCACCGGGTCAATCCTGGTCATGCCGACATTCTCCAGGACACGCAGATGGGTAAGATAGGATTCAGAAAAGGTCATCCAGAAACGGATGCGCCTGACCCCCTTTATATTTTTTGCCAGGGATTCCAGTTCTTCATGGTACATGAGATAGATCTCCCGGGGGCCGATATTACCTGGAAAATCAAAGGTTTTATGCACTGACAGGGGCTCTGTTTCCAGCCATTGGCCGTTTTTATAATACCGCCCTTTTGCCGTCACCTCCCGGATATTGATTTCAGGATTGAAGTTGGTTGCAAAGGGCAGGCCGTGATCTCCGGCATTGCAGTCTATTATATCGATATTGTGTATTTCGTCAAAATGGTGCTTCTGGGCATGGGCACAGAAGATATTGGTCACGCCCGGATCAAAGCCGCTGCCTAGAAGGGCCATGATGCCCGCCTTTTCAAACCGTTCCCGGTAGTCCCACTGCCACTTATAGCAGAATTTCGCTTCATCCCTGGGTTCGTAATTGGCAGTATCCAGGTAGTCTACTCCTGTCTCAAGGCAGGCATCCATAATGGCCAGATCCTGGTATGGCAGGGCCACGTTAATGACCAGCTGCGGCTGGAAATCTTTGATCAGCGCCACCAGTTCCGGCACATTGTCCGCATCAACCCGGGCCACCCGGATCGGCCCGGAAAGCTCCGCCTTGATGTCCTCGCATTTCTTCAGCGTCCGGCTGGCCAGGCATATTTCCTTAAACACTGCATGATTCTGGACACATTTATGGGCAACAACCCTGCCAACCCCGCCGGCACCGATAATCAAAACTTTTCCTTCATTTACCATGATTGATTCTCATCTGCATATATCTTGTTGATAATACCAGGCAGCTTTCCAGCCATTGCCGGGTACAAATACGGTCTTTCGTTTCTTTTTTAATAAAATCGCAATCAATTATGCAAATTTGCGATAAAAACAAAAAGCTGAAAGTTGCATACTAACGATATCCTGAGCTCAGCTTTAATAACTTTTTCCCCTTGCGTTTAAATTTCATAATCCCATTGATGCTCCAGATCAAGATTTTCAGGCTCATCAGCTTGAGATTCCAGCAGCTCAATATATCTCTCATGGTATTGCTTCTGTTTCCACAAGGCATATCTTCTCTTCAGCATTTTCATGCCGTCCTCGTCCCGGTTTTTTTCCTTTTGTTTCTTTTTAGGTTTCATGTCATTTACTCGTGCTTGATTTGGTCTTCAATTGTTCCTGTTTCAGCCTGTGCTTTATGCAGCGCTTCAATACTGCTGATTGCTCCGGGGCCCCCTTGCAACCTGTTGGTGATATTTCTTGCGTGATAGTCATCTGCATCACTGTATGACAGATAGTTGCAGAGTATTTCTTCTCCCCCGGCTATATGTTTTACCGCATACATCCTGCTCTTTAATGGACCGTAATGCGCTACATTGCACAGGGCTTCGCTGTGGTTCATGAACTGGGCATTATCCATACAGACATATATCAGGCCATCTTCCTTGTAGCTGAGTCGAAGCAGGTTTGCGAAACTGTGGCAGGAAATATCTGCTTTCAGGGTGTTCCACTGATCAAGTGTATATGCATGGTCAACGGCACGATGCAGTTCCCAAACCAGTGTGCCGGCGGTTATGTCCTGGCCGGCAAATAAGCCGATACCGTGAATTACGGACCGGTCAAGGTAGGTCTTGATGCACAGCATTGGCATTATCCTGCCGGAGAATTGAGTTTAAAAAAATCAATGGATCAGGTGTGACGATTTCATGGAAAAAATAATCTGAGGTATCGTATGACAGCAGGTAATTTTCCAGGATTTCTTCATCCGCTTTAATTTTTCGCAAGGCAACCTCGGTGTAGTCATCCGTAAAAGCGATATTGGGAAACTCAGAATGATTAATAAAGCGGCTGTTGTCTGTAAGATAAAAATATCGCCCTCCACGCCTGTAGGAACTGTTAAGGAGATGCTGAAGGGTCTGTGGATGCGCACTTCTGCAGATGTCCAGAAACAGTTTTTCTGTATATACTCTGTCAATATGGTTGTTATATTGCCAGACTATTGTATTTGCAGGAATGGATTCTGCGGCAAAGAGGCCTATGCCGTGGATTACGGAGGGGGCCAGATAGGTCTTGACTGTTAGCATTTGTGTAGTAAAGCAATATAAAAATATTGAATAATAACAACACAAAAGGGCCCCAAGAATATCGTCACAGTCGAGGTCTTCCGGTTAGCATTTTATGTTGGCTGGATCAGCTGCTTAATAAAATAGTATCACTCCTTTGATAGTGAGCATTATCAGTAATTTTTTCGCTAATACGTTATTCATTATAAATTGTCAAATAAATTCGTTTTCATGCAATCAAAACCTTTTTATGAAAATGACCCGCCGGTTCATGCAGCATGGGACATATGGCCTGCCCCCCCCAGATTACTGATGTTTCGCTGACAGTTGCACGGCAAATCAGTCACCCTCCTGCCCGCAACGTTTATCTGTCCCTTTATGTTAGTATTTACTGAACAATATTCTATAAAATCCTGCCAGCCGGGTGAGAAATGTATCCACCCGGGCCTGTCCTCTCTGGCTCCGGCTCCTTGCGGACATGCCGCGCAACATACCGGTATTGTACGGAAAAATGTTTAATTTTGCCTTTTGAGGCAGCATATGGCATAAAACTTGAAAAAACTTTAATTACATTAATTTATTGCAGTCGTTTAAGGCTCAACAAAAAAAATTTGAAAATGATTAAACATCCACGCAAGTTACTACTGCTGTTTGTTGCCTGCTCTGTTCTTTTGGTGCTCTTTGCTGTAAAGCTTTCAGCAGATGCCAGGAACCGTCAGTTTGACAGCCGCATAACAGTTTCGACCGCGCTGCAGGGCATCTCTGAAGCTGATATAAAGAAAATTCAGCAGGAGGTACGGTCTGCATTTGTTTCCATCCCGGAAATTCTCGGTATATCCAGTGACAAAACCGCACATATCCGGATTGTTGCATCAGGAATCTGCTATGCAACAGGCAGAACTGTCTTGCTGTCCCTCGACCATGTCAAGGACAGCAGTGCCCCCGTTATCCACGAAGTAACCCATATACTGGCAAACCATGGACACAACAGTTTTTTCTCGGAAGGGCTGGCCGTATATTTCCAGGATCGGTTTGGGCGCAATGACACCTTCCCCAACTTTTCAATACCGCTCGATGAGCTTTTAAAGCTGCACCGGAATCAGCTTATCAGCCTGCAGGACTTAATAAACGATAACAACATCTTTGCCCAGGTGGGTACCGAGCAGAGGCGGCTTGCCTATATCCAGGCCGGATCCTTTATACGTTTCCTGGTTGAACAATACGGTGAACGGAAACTGGCAGACCTGCACAACTCCAGAACCCTTGACTTTGGCAAAGTTTATGGCAAAAAGCTTGTTGACCTGGAAAATGAATGGCAAAACTTTGTTTTTGCAGGCCTCCAGGTCAAGGCATGACCTAAAGGGAGATACACAAATGAAAAAACTTATTCTTGTATTGGGTATGGTTATAGGAACGGCTTTTCATGTCCAGGCAGCGGATTTGAAAAATGAGGCTGCCCTTGCCGGTGTCAGCAATACCAACGCGGTTTTTGATATCAGTCCGGGCGGCAAACGTCTTCTGGGGCAGCTCAATGTCATCCATAAAACCTAT
>JAWVYE010000128.1:0-5456 GCA_033722905.1 Desulfobulbales bacterium | reverse complement strand
TTTCATTTCCAGGTACAGATCATTCCCTTCTCTTGTTCTCTCACCAACACCTGCAAAAACCGAGATACCGCCGTGAACCATTGCAATATTGTTGATCATCTCCATGATGATAACGGTTTTGCCGACTCCTGCGCCTCCAAACATACCCATTTTACCTCCTCTGACAAACGGAATGAGGAGGTCGAAAACTTTAACGCCTGTTTCGAAAGCCTGAGTGGTAGCTTCCTGCTCGACAAATTCCGGTGCAGGTTTATGGATAGGCAATTTCGTTTTTGCCTCTATTGGTCCCAGTTCATCAACCGGGTCACCGACAACATTCATAATCCTGCCCAGGGCGTTCTGGCCGCAGGGAATCAGAATGGGGTTTCCCAGGTCCTTGGCATCCATACCCCGGACCAGACCGTCGGTCTGATCCATGGCAACACAGCGGACCACATTATCGCCAAGATGCTGGGCCACTTCAATGATCAGGTTGCCCTCTTCATCACTGATGGCAGGATTGCTGACCGCAAGGGCATTCATGATTGCAGGAAGTTTACCGGGATCAAACTCCACATCAACAACCGGGCCGATTACCTGTACAATTTTTCCAACTGCTTGTTCTGCGCTCATCTGAAATAAGCCTCCTCAGAGTGTATTATCCGCCAAGAATTTCCTTTGCGGTTTTTCCTTATCCTTTCAGGGCCTCCGCCCCACCCACAATATCCATAAGCTCGGCGGTAATGCCGGCCTGTCTTGCTTTATTGTAAAGAAGTGTCAGTTCATCAATCATGTCCTTACAGGCCCTGGTGGCGTTATCCATGGCTGTCATTCTGGCCGCATGTTCACTGGCGCCCGTTTCCAGCATGGCATGATAGATCATGACGTTCATATAGAGCGGCAGCAGCACATCCATAATTTCCGCCGGGCTCGGTTCATAGATATAGTCAGCGGCAGCGGCCGGGCCTGCTTCAGCGGCAGCCTCGGACTCACCTGCTTCCGGCTGTACTGGCAGAAGGACTTCTGTTTCAGGGCGTTGGACGGCAACGCTCATGAATTTGCCAAAAATCACATGGACCTTGTCGGATTCAGCGGCCAGAAAATTAGCGGCAACATCCTGGGCTATGGTCCTGGCATTGAACATCTGGAAACTTCCCATGATGTCGGTATAGGCCTTTCTGACTTTTCCTGACTTTCTGAAATAGGCATTGCCTTTTTTGCCGACACAGACCAGGGTGACTTTTTTGCCTTCCGATTCATACCGGGCTATGAGTTTCTCGGTTTCCTTGAAAATGTTTGAATTGAAACTGCCGCACAGGCCGCGGTCAGACGTGACAATTACTATCTCGACTGTCTGGATGTCGCGGACTTCCATAAGCGGGAACTGGCCGCTTTCCATATTGGCTGAGAGGCTGGTCATGGCCTGATTGAATTTTTCCGTATAGGGACGGAAATCTTCCATCTTCTGCTGGGCCCCGCGCAGCTTGGCGGCTGCAACCATATTCATGGCGCTGGTAATCTGTGAAGTTTTCTTCACACCACCAATTTTTGTTTGTACATCCTTCAGACTTGCCATTTGTTTGCCTTAGTGATTATTAGTTGAGGCCTTTTGAACTCATGAATGATTCATTGAAAGCTGTCAGCGTATTTTTCATCAATTCTTCAAGTTCGCTGTCAATTTCCATTTTTTCTTTCAAGCCGTCAAAAACTGCCGGAGCGTTTTGCTCTATATGGGTATAGAGTTCTTTCTCGTAGTCAGCCAGCATGTCTACCGGGATGGGATCAAGAAAGCCCCTGGCGCCTGCAAAAAGGATGGAAACCTGTTTTTCCATGGGTAAAGGCTGGTATTGAGGCTGTTTGAGAATTTCGACGAGCCGTTCACCACGGTTCAACTGCTGCTGGGTGGCTTTGTCCAGATCAGAGCCGAACTGGGCAAACGCTGCCAACTCACGATACTGGGCCAGGTCCAGACGCAAAGAACCGGCAACCTGTTTCATGGCCTTAACCTGGGCGGCACCACCCACGCGCGAAACGGAAAGACCGACGTTGATGGCCGGGCGGATACCGGCGAAGAACAGGTTCGGTTCCAGGTACACCTGGCCGTCGGTAATGGAAATAACGTTGGTCGGAATATAGGCGGAGACGTCACCGGCCTGGGTTTCAATGATCGGCAGGGCCGTCAGTGACCCTGCACCCAGCTCATCATTTACCTTTGAGGCTCTTTCCAGCAGGCGCGAATGGTTGAAGAAAATATCACCGGGGTATGCTTCACGTCCCGGTGGGCGCCGCAGCAGGAGGGAAAGCTGGCGATAGGCCACAGCCTGTTTGGAAAGGTCATCGTAGATGATAAGGGCATGCTGACCATTATCCCGGAAATATTCACCCATGGCGCATCCTGCATAAGCCGCGATGTACTGCAGCGGGGCCGGATCGGAAGCACAGGCGGATACAACAGTGGTGTATTCCATGGCACCGTGCTTGCGCAGGGCTTCAACAACCAGGGCAACTGTTGATTTTTTTTGGCCGATGGCAACATAGATGCAGTGCATGTCCGTTTCTTTCTGGGCAATTATGGCATCGATGCAAAGCGCTGTTTTGCCGATCTGGCGGTCGCCGATGATAAGCTCCCGCTGGCCGCGGCCGACCGGTGTCATGGCGTCAACAGCCTTGCTGCCGGTATAGCAGGGTTCATGCACCGACTTTCTGGCGATAACGCCGGGAGCGAGAACCTCTATCTTCCGGGTTTCCGTGGCCTCAATGGGGCCAAGGCCGTCTATAGGCTGGCCGACACCATCGACAACGCGCCCTTCCATGGCCGGCCCGACCGGAACCTCGGCGATTTTGCCGGTACGCTTGACGATGTCGCCCTCTTTGATATGCTCAACATCACCCAGAATCGCGCAGCCGACATTGTCCTCTTCCAGGTTGAGCGCCAGGCCAAGAATACCGCCCGGAAACTCCAGGAGCTCCATGGCCATGCAATTTTCAACACCATGAACACGGGCAATACCGTCACCAACGGAAATAACCGTTCCCGTCTCACTCAGATCAACCTTGCTTTCGTATTCTTTGATCTGTCCCTTAATAATTTGACTGATTTCTTCGGCTTTGATCTGCATTTTGCCTATTCACTCCCCTTTATAGATTCATTCAAACCCGCAAGTTGTGTTTTGATGCTCCCGTCCATGACCAGGTCCCCAACCTTGGCAACAATGCCGCCAATGATTGCAGGATCAATTTCAGAGGCGAGAATCACCTTTTTACCTGTAATATTTTCCAGGGTGGACTGTATCTTTGCCTGCAGTTCCCCTGATATTTGTGTA
Organism: Desulfobulbales bacterium; assembly: GCA_033722905.1. Classification (GTDB taxonomy): domain Bacteria; phylum Desulfobacterota; class Desulfobulbia; order Desulfobulbales; family BM004; genus BM004. The sequence goes on along the minus strand of JAWVYE010000128.1, from coordinate 2,154 downwards.
GCAGAGATGAGCGTGCCGCGGCTGACATTCTGATCAGCATCAACCAGGGCCTGGAATTCGGCGGCAATATCCGGCAGGATGTCGGCCCGCTTTTTCTGGACAACAAGATTGAGAAAATTTGCCAGGAACTGGTCGGCCTGCAGTGCGCTGATCAGATGGGTCATGACCTTCTCCCGCAGTTCCATGGGATATAAAAGATTGGTCAGCCCATCCATGGACTCAGGATGTTTTTCCAGATAATCCCCGAGAACGTTAAGCGTTTCCCTGTACCCCTCGCTTGTGCCTTCCTCCTGGCTGACAGCAAAGAGGGCTTTGGCATAGCGTTTTGCTAGTATTGTCTGTCTCACTGGACTGTTCCTACTTTTGCGAGATAATCTTCAATTAACTTTACCTGATCAGCCTCCTGCATGTTTTTCCTGATCAGCTCCTCTGCCATGACAACAGCCTGTTTGGCGACTTCTTCGCGCAGCCGCAGTTTTGCCTCGGCAAGTTCATGCTGGATAGCCATATCAGCCTGTCTTTTAATATCTTCAGCAGCCCTGTTGGCTTCGTTGATGATGCGCTCCTTTTCCGCTTCGGCCTGGGAACGTGCCGATTCGATAATATCACTCACCTCCTGGTCGATGGAGGCCAGTTTTTCCTCATAGTTCTGGTATGCCTTCTCCGCTTCAGCCTTGCGCTCTTCCAGGTCAGTGAACTGTTCGCTGATCGATTGCTGTCTGGCGCGCAAGCCGTTGGCAACAGGTTTTGACAGGACCTTATACAGGACAATGGCTAAGACAGCAAAGTTGAGGAAACGCCACAGGAGGTCCCACCATTTCGCTGTAGGAATTCCCCAGAAGGTGGGGCCGTCATGGGCACCGCCGGCAGCATAGGCAAGGCCTGCCAGGGAGAGAATGCCCAACAGGACGAGGGACAGAGATATAATTTTCGGCCGTTTACTGTTGCTGTGCATTTTAGATTGCCCTCCCCAATACTTTGGCAGCCATTTCAGAGGCAAAACTCTCGATCTGTCCCGAAAGCTGCTGCTGGGCATCGCTGAATTGCTTCTGGATTTCATCTATTTGAGCTGTCTTATGAGCGGTGGCGTCCTGGCGTACTTTTGCCAGGGATTCGGCAGTTGCGGCCTGGGCGTCACCCTTGGCCTCTTCGATTTCTTCCTTGGCCTTGATCCTTGCATCATTGAGCTTTCGGCTTATTTCCTCTTTTCGGAGTTCTGCGTTTTTCTTGAAATCGTCGATGGCATTGCCCAGTTCGGCAAGTTTTTCTTTTCTTTTGGCAAGGACACTGCGGACGGGTTTATAGAGGACAGCGTTCAGAACTACGATGAGGATCAGGATATTAATGATCTGAATTATGACCGTAATATCAATGGTGATCATTGCAGAAAGCTCCTTCTTTATAAATCAAGCAATTTTGTGTGATTAACCCTTATGAATGAATGCTCGTTCATAAAATGAATGGTGCTTATCTACTGTAAACTGAAGGGCCTGTCAACTTTTTTTATCAATATTCTGCGAGAAGGTTCAGGCAAAAGACAGTCTGAGAAAAGGTGAAAAAATTATTTGCCGTGCAAAGGGGGGAACAAACAGGGCATAAAAAACTACAGCGGAGCAGGTGGCAGAATCAGTAGAGGCAGGTGCCTGCAACAAAGCGGATTAAAAAAAATAAGAAAAAAACGCCGGCCGCAATGGGCAGGCGTTCTGCATGTGGACTGTGGTTTTCCGGTGTTATTACGGCAGCCTGCTGCCGACTATACCCTGCACAGCGGCCAGCGCCTCATCAAGCTTGTCCGGGTAAGGTCCGCCGGCCTGGGCCATATCTTCCCGGCCTCCGCCCCTGCCGCCTACCAGCGCAGCAACTTCTTTGATGATATCGCCGGCCTTGAAGGTAGCTGTGAGATCTTTGGAAACCATGGCCAGAAGGGCTGCCTTACCCTGGTACTCGCCGCCTAATACAACAATACCGCTGCCCAGCTTGTCCCGGATGGAGTCCCCCATCTCACGCAGGGTTTTAGGGGAATCAAGTATTACGCGGGATACGACGACTTTTGTATTGCCAACAACTATGGCATTATTGATGATTGTATCTATACCAGCCAGTGTCAGTTTGGCGGTCAACCTGCTTACTTCTTTTTCCAGGTCTTTGTTGGCA
>JAWVYE010000127.1:0-5482 GCA_033722905.1 Desulfobulbales bacterium | reverse complement strand
CAGCCCATCCACACTCCTGGCAACTCTGCGCATTATCAACAATATATGGCGCCACGAGGACCAGAATAAGAATGCACTGATCATCGCCAAAAAAGCCGGGGATCTTCATGATAAGTTCGTTGGCTTTGTCGAGGCCCTTGATGATGTCGGGCACAAGATAGACAAGGCCCGGGAATCCTACCTGACTGCCCGCAACCGTTTGACAGAGGGCAGGGGCAACCTGGTCAGGCGTTCCGTGGAATTGCGGCAGCTGGGTGTAAAGGCCCAGAAAGAGCTGCCTGAAAATCTGGTAATCAAGGCCCTGGAAGAGGAATCATGAAATCTTGATATGCTGCTGTAACCCATCATAAACATTACAATTTTTTGTTTCTTTGGCAAGCGATAGGCCCAAATAATTAAGTATGGTGTCCCCCGAATTAAAGGGCATGCTCCAGGAATTTAGAGAAATTTTGAATAGAATCCTGTATAATTATTTGTTGGGCGTCGGTTCCATTTCATAAAATGGCAAAATACGAATTGCAAAGTGTCGCAAGCCCAGCCGTCCCTGAATTCACGACTTTAGTCCCTTAAATCAGCTATGACAGATAATAAGCAGGACAGCAATATGGATGATCTTGATGATCTGACAGCGAGGTCCCCGGACCAAAAGAGCTTCAATGACGACCTGACAGCAAAAGCAGCCGGTCACAGGCAGGCTGACGGGAGTTCGGGCGGCCGGACTGGAGGCAGGTCCGTTGCTGAGAGCGTTGATGAGAGCTTCTATGACGACCTTGTGGAGAACTCTTGTGCCAATATTCAACTTGATGATATTGAAGACCTCTATGATGTGCTCATGGAGACCCCGGAAATCAGTCCGGAGCTGTTTTCCGAACCGGTTCTCATCGGCCTGCATGGAAAAGAGTTCGAAGCGACTCTTGCAGAGCCCTTTTCTCCCTTTGATAGTATTGTTTCTCTTCTTTCCGGTCCAAATTGCCCGCAAACCAAATACAAGGTCAATGAACTCGATTTTATCGGTCTGGCCAGCATACCCAAGCAATTGGCTGAAATAAGCGGGCAAACTGTCAATGAGACCCTGGAGACCATTGACGGAAGATCATTAAGAGTTGAGATACCTGTTGGGCAGGATTTTGACTCTGGTGTCTTTTGCTATTCAACTACCAAAGCCAGCCGGTTCCAATATTTTTTCATTCTCAATCATTGTATCAAGTCGCGTTACAGGACAGATCGCATCGGGGAGATCCTGCTGGAATCGGCATTGATCACGAACATGGTTCTGGAGAAAGCGCTTGCCAAGCAGAGAAGCATGAGAGGCCTTCAGATTGGTCATATCATTGCTAAACTGGCTAAACTGCATCCCAAGAAGATCGAACAGGTGCTCCACAAGGGCTGGCGGAACCATACCGGCAGCAAAAGAATCTTTGCCGGGGATATTCTGGTCAAATCAGGCATTGTGACAAGAGAGCAGGTTGAAAAGGCGCATGAAATCCAGGCTAAGCTGCGCCGGAAGAAAATCGGTGATATGCTGATTGAGTCGGGCAGTGTCAGTGAAGAAGTTTTCTACAGCGCTTTGGCTGAAAAATTCAGAAAACCTTTTGTAGACCTGAAGACCATAGAGCCGTATGAGGATGCCAAATCCCTTCTGCCCGGAAACCTTGCCCTTGAATTGAATATTCTGCCTCTGACAATGGCTGGCAACCATCTGGTTTTGGCGACATCACGCCCGGAGATGGTCCAGGAGATGGATGTACTGCGAAGCCGCCTGGACTGCACTTTTGATTTAACGGTTGCCACACCCAGCCAGCTCAAAGCTGCCATTATGAAAAAATACGGCAATTAATCCGCCTGGTTTTCAGATAAAAGAACGGCAAAGGGGAGCACCTTGGCTTTAGTTCCCTTGTTTTCCATTTCTGATGCCGGGGAGGATTTTTTTCATTATCGCCACCCGCAAAAGTCCATAAACCGGTGATTATGTTTTTCCGGGTAACATGCCGGGATAATTGTCAATGAATGAGGGTCATGTTGTCAGGACCCTGTAGATTTCCGGCAGCCGCACGGGCAGTTTGCGCACTTCATCCACAAAGATATAGTTCACCTCGCCGTACATGTGGCCGATATAATCGTGGGCCTGTTTGTCGATGGTGATACAGAAGGGGTGGATACCGGCGGCCTTGGCCTCGATGAGGGCATGGCGGGTGTCCTCTATGGCATACTCTCCTTTGTAGTCGTCATAATCCTCCGGTTTTCCGTCGGAAAGGGTGACCAGTAAACGCACCTTGGCTTCAACATTGCGCAGAAGTTCGACGGCATGCCGCAGCGGCGGGCCCATGCGGGTATATTCCTGCGGCCCGACGGCTGCAATCCTGCCCTTTATTTCTTCGTTGTATGGCTCGGCAAAATCTTTAACCCGGTAAAAGTCCGAGCGCGTCCGCCGCATACCTGAAAAACCGTAGATGGCAAAACGGTCCCCGAGCACCTGTAACGCTTCACCCATGAGGATAAGCGCCTCTTTAAGAGCTTTGTTTATCCAGCCTTCGGTGGAAGATGACATATCCACCAGGAAGAGGACGGCGATATCACGTTCATCCCGCTGCAAACGGATAAACAGGCGTTCTGACTGGGGTTTGCCGGCCCGTGTGTCGGAAATGGATTCGATCATGGCATCGAGGTCAATTTCATCGCCGTCCCGCTGGCGCTTGACAAAACGATCGCTGCTGCGCAGCATTTCAAACTGTTTCTTAAGCTGCCGCAGCAGTCCCTTGTATTTATCCAGGGTGGTGTCAACAAAAGTGCCCCGGACGGGCTGCAATTCTTTTTCAAGGAGCTGGCACCAGTTTTTCCTGTAGCCATTGCGCCTGAAATCCCATTCGTCGTAAGTTATCGGCGCTGTAAGGCTATTCCCTTCAGGACTGGAGGCAGCCTGCCGGGTCGGAGGCGCCCGGCCGGCCATGCCCTGGGCAGCGGCAATATACTCACTGGGGACAGACCCCAGATCGGCAACGATTTCATCTGCAAGCATGCCCAGGGGTTCAGGCAATTCCAGGGCCGGGTTGTCCAAGGTAATAAACCGGCTGATGGCCGCCTTTTCAGGAGCAGTATGGTTGATTTTTTGTTCAGGCCTTGACAACTGAAGCATTGCGGTGCCTTCCTCACCTGCTGATCCTGACTGTCTGGCCTGGGGGATGTTTTCTTCTGCAAGTTCGCCCGGTGACGGCCTGTTTGCCCGGGTGATAACAGTGGCAAGAATCTTGATAAATTCCTCTTTGGTTGTCTGCCGCCGCCTCAGCATCGCTTTGCGGGCCTCAGCAGGATTGAGCCTGCCAACAAAGTAAACCGGCGGGATTTTTTCATATGATTCTCTGAATCCATGCAGTATGGCATAGACGGCCGCTGCCTTGGCCGCCGAATCTGCAGAGGTTGCTGCCGGCCTGTAATATTCGGCAAGAACACGTTCATTAAGAGACTGAAGAGCAGCGTTTGATACCGTCTCAGCCCTGCCCGTGATAACATGGCGAGCCAGCGTCTCCAACACCCTGGATTGCTGGGAAAATTCAGCCTGGCTTAAGCGTGATGCCGCAAGTTCACTGCGGATTCTTGCTGTATCCCGCCAGAGTCCCGGAAAGGTGCTGGCGATAAAGCCTGAGATTCTCTGGGCCTCCATAATGGTGAAAGTATCCTCGGCAAGTCGTGCATCAGGAAAAAGGGCGAAGAACTGTGCAAGCCGCAGACGTTCAGTTTCAGGACTTTTTCCGTAGGTGACTGCAAGTGTCCGGATGAGTGCATGCTCTGCCGGCAGATCGAATGCGTAAGTTCCCTGCTGGATAATACCCAGTTGAAAGGTGACGATAAGCTTGTAGAGAAGAAAGTTGTCTGCATCAGCGGAGAACAGAGTCAGCTTGCCCGGAAGATAGACTGACTCAGTATCAGTATATATATGGGGGCCTGCTGCAAGAGTGATATTACGGGCAGTAATTGAACGGGCATAGGTTTGCAGGCGCTCAGCCGCAGCCCTGAGGCTAAAACCAGCCTCGCCTCTGATGCGGCAGAGGAAATTGGCCTCCACATCGGCCATAAAGTGCTGGGCAGCCCGCAGGCCGTCTTTTTCATAGATGTCGAGAATATTGCCAACCCATTGAATCATGCGGTCTGCAGGCAGGCAGCCCATGGCATTTCCGGCTGCGGCGAGATATGAATAGCAGAGGGAATGGCTCACCGGCCAGAGAGCAGGTACCTGGGCAAGAACCAGTTTCTGGAGCCCGGTTTCAAGTTCTGCAATATCTGCCAGGTGCTCCTCTATTTCCCAGCTGTTGGGGGGGTGCGAGGGCACCAGTGCAAAGAAGTTTTCCTTGAGTTCCGCTACATTCATGGAGGTTTTTCATCAGAAGAGGGAATTGACCATTTCATGCAATGAGGCCAGGAGTTCCTGATCATCGGTCAGTGTTTCGCTGATGGCCGCCCGACAGGCTCGCCTTGATGCCATGCCGCTCTGCATGAGTTTTCCGGCATGGATCAACAGTCTGGTGCTTGCCCCCTCAGTCAGGCCGGCATCCTTGAGATTTCTGGTCATTACGGCAAGGCGTACCAGGGAAGCGGCTGTTTCAGGGGCAACGCCCGCTTCATGCATGACGATGTCCTTTTCCAGTTCCTGGTCGGGGTAGTTGAATTCGAGGGAGATGAAGCGCTGCCGGGTCGACTGCTTGAGATCCTTGAGGACGCTCTGGTAGCCGGGGTTATAGGAAATTGTTAGCATGAACTCAGGGGGGGCGTGCAGCAGTTCCCCCCGTTTTTCTATGGGCAGCTCACGTCTGTCATCGGCCAGAGGATGAATGACAACTGTCGTATCCTTACGGGCCTCGACAATTTCGTCGAGGTAGCAGATGGCTCCATTCCTGACTGCCATGGTAAGGGGACCGTCAACCCAGACAGCTTCACCTCCCTTGACAAGGTATCTGCCTACCAGGTCTCCGGTGGAAAGATCGTCATGGCATGAGACAGTCACCAGGGGACGCTGGAGCTTCCAGGCCAGGTACTGCATGAAACGGGTTTTACCGCATCCGGTCGGTCCTTTCAGGAGCAGGGGGACCCTGTGCGTGTAGGCCGCCTGGGCAATGGCCAGTTCGTCTTCCTGGGCAAGATAGAACGGTTCGTCGGTTATCATGAATTGTGTCAGCTGCTGCATGGCTCCTCCAATAATGGTTTGCTGAAACAGTAAGAATGATTTTTATTATTACAATGAATATTTTCCGGAAATAACAGCAGGGACCGGCAATAAGAAGAGTACGGCCAACTGCCACAATGTGGGGGTCAACCCATTGATATTCTTGGGTTTCCCCCAGTTAATATCCTCTACCTGGTGGAGAATATTCTCTAATATTTTTGAGGTATGGATAGTTTTTACCGCTGAAATTCGCGGGAAATTCTTTGTTGCCGCCGGCCTGAAGATTTTTATGTAATTGAAATAAAATGAAAAATAAAAATAAAATTG
>JAWVYE010000126.1:0-5557 GCA_033722905.1 Desulfobulbales bacterium | reverse complement strand
CTCTTGAAACCTGTTCATGGTCTCAGTGTTGGAAAGACCGACCATTCTCTTTCTGAAGCAGTGCCTGCAGTACATGGCGCAGACATTTGATGAGAGCAGCAGGACGGTATTAGCGTATTTATGCTGCAGGCCGGGTAGTTTGGTATTAGCTCTCTCGCCGCTGGTGTCATACGAGCCCTGGATATCCGTTTCGGCCAGAGACGGCACCGCCATCTTGCGAATCGGATCATCCGGATCAACAGGATCCACCAGGGAAAGATAGTAGCGCGGGATGCTCATGGGATGTTTATCGATGATTTCCTGCAGTTTTTTCTCTTCTGCAGCATCAAATTCAATATATTCCCTGAGTTCCTCAAGCGTTGTAATGTTATTATTGAGCTCGTCCTGCCATTTTAATTCAATTGACGCTTCCATAATTCGCTCTCCGGCAGCATTGTCTTTTGCAGTTTGGTACAATTTCCCCCCTTCAGGTATTTTAGGGGTAAAAATAGGTTGTGAGATTGAATTATGGAAATCCATCCTGCAAAAGTATCCAATATGGTAGTTGATTGCTTTTCTTAGCGGGTGAATCCGTAACATATCATATTTTGAGCAAAAACCCAAATTGGCAACTTTATATTAGATACCAAGATGATACAGCGGTACTTGCGGCAGCCGAATGTCTTGGCCCCTTTGCAATATCTGGTCTGATATGGAATAGTAGTGAAAAAAATTATCGGCATATTTAATTCAACCTTTCCTGGGCAAAATGAAGAAACCGGTGGACATAGAAATCATTAATGATATCAGTAGGATTATTAAATATCATACTGATCTGGGGATCAAGGAATACCCTCTCACGCCGGGGCTCGAACATTTTCTCAATAAAATGAAGGAGTCTTCGCCTGAACAACCGGAGAATAAACCCCGGCACAGGTTGGATAAAACTTCAGAACCTCGTGAAAAAAAACATGTTTTTGATCCAGGTCTGGCAGAAAAGGCGACGCTCCAGGATGTCATGGAGGAAATTGGTGACTGTCAACGCTGTCCGTTATGTAAAACCAGGCGCAATATTGTTTTCGGGCATGGTTCGGCAGCAGCAAAACTTTTAATTGTTGCCGATGCTCCCGGCAGAGATGATGATAAAAACAGTGCCCCGCTCCAGGGTGATGCCGGAAACCTCCTAGACAGGATGCTTACTGCAATCGGACTGTCCCGTGAAGAGGTTTATATTACCTTTTTGGTGAAATGCTTTCCCGGCCACCGGGCCAAACCCCGGGAAAATGAAACAAAGACCTGTCTGCCTTTTCTGTTCCGGCAGATTGAAATCATCTGTCCCTCGGTTATATGCACCATGGGGATGCTGGCTGCACAGACAATGCTCCATTCCCGCAAATCGCTTTTTCAGTTACGCGGCCGATTCTATAATTTCAATGACCTTTGCAGCAGTGAACTGGAGGAAAAAATAGTGCTCATGCCCTCCCTGCATCCGGAACTCCTCCTGGAGAATACCGACCTGAAAAAAGCGAGCTGGAAGGATCTGCAGATGATTCAGAAAAAGCTGCAAAACACCTGATGCCGGTCACCGGCCACCGGATGCTGCAACAGGAGCTTGATGCAACAGCATCTTGAGTCCATTTTCCTTTGCAATTTTAATAACTTGTGCAGCAATAAGTATGTAACGAACTGAAAATTTAATAGAATCTGTATATTCCCACATGACACTATTGACATTCAGCCATTTCTTCCATATTTTTTTCCATCTTGTTTACATAAAACTGATGTAAAAAGATTTCACAGGATAACAATCAAATTCAAGATTAAGGTTTCGTGCTATGGCAGTTGATGTAATACAGTTACGGGAAACAGTTACAAAGGAACTTTCTGTCTTAAATCAGATACGTGATGAAATAGGCAAGGTTATTGTGGGCCAGTCTGCTCTTATTGACAGGCTGCTCATCGCGCTGCTCTGCAACAACCACGTGCTTATCGAAGGGGTGCCGGGTCTTGCCAAGACCCTGACAATAACCACCCTGGCCAGGACAATCCAGGCCTCCTTTCAGCGCATCCAGTTCACCCCGGATCTGCTGCCCGGCGATCTCATCGGCACCCTCATCTACAATCCCAAGTCCGGCGCCTTCACAACCCGAAAAGGGCCGGTTTTTGCCAACATCATTCTGGCAGACGAGATCAACCGTGCGCCTGCCAAGGTGCAAAGCGCTCTGCTTGAAGCCATGCAGGAACGCCAGATTACCATCGGTGATGAAAGTTTCCCCCTTGATGATCCATTCATGGTGCTGGCCACTCAGAACCCCATTGAACAGGAGGGCACCTACCCTCTGCCCGAAGCCCAGATTGACCGCTTTATGTTCAAGCTGCTCATTACCTATCCCAGCAAAGCGGAAGAGCAGCAGATCCTGCGCCGCATGGCCGGCACCACAGGAGAAACTCCGGTGAATCCTGTCGTATCCTCCCATGATATCAGCCGCCTTCGGACTCTAGCCGCTTCCATATACATGGATGAAAAGATTGAAGAGTATATCCTGAACCTGGTTGCAGCGACCCGTGATCCCCGGCTGTGCAACCTGGATATCAATGACCTTATCCGCTTCGGCGCCTCGCCGCGGGCCACAATATTCCTGGCACATGCTGCCAAGGCCAATGCCCTTCTGGCAGGCCGCGGCTATGTCACGCCCCAGGACGTCAAATCCGTTGCCCCGGATATTCTGCGCCACAGGGTTATTGTCACCTATGAGGCGGAAGCCGAAGAAAAGACCAGCGACGATATTGTCAAACAGATCCTTGACAACGTTGAAGTACCGTGATCCCCAGAGAGCTGATCAAAAAAATACGCTATATTCAGATCTACACCAGCAAGGCGGTCAACGATATCCTGGCCGGCGAATATCATAGTGTATTCAAGGGCCAGGGTATGGAGTTCGACGAGGTCCGCGCCTACCAGCCCGGGGACGACATCAGGACTATAGACTGGAATGTAACGGCCCGCACCGGGCACCCTTATGTCAAACGCTACGTTGAAGAACGGGAAATAACGGTTTTTTTCCTTGTTGATCTGTCAGCTTCAGGTGTCTTTGGCTGCAGGGAAAAACTGAAAAATGAAATTGCCGCTGAATTCTGTGCCCTGCTGGCCTTTTCAGCCATAAAAAATAATGACAAGGTCGGCCTCATCGTCTTCACCGACACGGTGGAAATGTTCATCCCGCCTGCCAAGGGAACTTCCCATGTTCTCCGGCTGATCCGCGAGCTTCTCTATTTCGACCCGGTCAAAAAAAGGCAGAGAACCGGAACCGACATCGCTCTGGCCTTAAGATACCTTGGCAGGGTCCTGCATAAACGCGGAGTGGTTTTTCTTGTCTCTGATTTTCATGACCGGGATTTTGAAAAACCCCTGGGAATCCTGGCCCGCAGGCATGATCTCATTGCTGTCACTGTCACTGATCCATGTGAACACACCCTGCCCGATGTGGGGCTCCTGGAGATCCAGGATGCGGAAACAGGTGCGTCACTTCTTATTGATAGCGGCAGTGAACAGGTTAGAAACAGGTATGAACAACTTGGCAATGAGAGAGACGAGTGGCTCGGCAGCCTCTTCAGATCCATTGGAGTTGACCGCATTCAGCTTTTCACAGACCGTGACTATGTCCTTGACCTTGTCTCGTTTTTCAGAAAGAGAATGAAGAAACAATAAAAGCCTGGCTGAAACATCCATCATGTTGATAAAGGCGGGGTCTTGCCAGATCCTGCCTTTCTTTTTTATTTTCAACAGGGCTTAATCGTAATACCTCTCACATGATATTTGCCAATATCCGATTAAAATCTTATGGTTGTACTAATAAAAAATATTATAAATTTCGTGTCACCTGGTGAAAGATGGGCAGGGTTTCAAAAAAAATATACTGGGCCGGCGCCGGCGCGGTTTTTCTGCTGGTCCTGTTTCTTGCCCTGGCATTTATTGTGCCCAGGGTTGTTGATTCTGCCTGGCTGCAAAAATCAATCAAGAAAGAAGCGGCGAAGCACTGTAACGGGCGTCTTGATTTTTACAGGGCGGAAATTTCCATCCTGCCATCTCCTTCTGTAATTCTGCGGCAGGTAAACCTCAGTATCCCCGAATCAGCAGATCTCACTTTTGACAACATCAGGATCCAAGCCAAACTTCTGCCGCTGATTTCAGGAAATATCCAGTTTGATCAAGTGGTATTAGACAAGCCTGATTTTTCCCTGCAGCTTCCGGAAATGTCCCGCCAAAAAACTGACCGAAAACCAGCCCCCAATCTCTCTGAAATTCTCGAAATTGCATCGGTAAAATTATCCCCGCTGGTTGCTGCAATCCCTGATTTGAGTCTGGGTATCCAGCAAGGCACCTTAAGTCTTTTTGCAGACGACAAACAGGTCTTGCTGATTGAAAATATCGCAGGCACCTCTCATTTCAACAACAAAAGTCTGTCCGCAGCTATCAGCTGCCGGTCGAATATCTGGGAGTCCATGGAACTGCAGGCAGAGTTTACGCCCGGCGCAAAAGAAGGAAAAGGCAGAGTTGCCCTGAAGCAGTTGAACAGTAAAACGTTGGCCGACTATTTCCTGCCCGGCGAAAAAGGCCTTGCAGAAGGGTCCGTTGCCAGCCTGCAGGTAAATTCCAGCATCAGCCCCGAATCAGGCCTTTCTGCCGATATCAAGGGCGCTGAGTTATCTTTTGCAGTCCTGCATGAAGATAAAAAAATCCCGGCAAGGGTTGAAAATCTCCAGGGCAGCATCCAGCATACGGATGAGTTCAGTTCCATAACAGTTGCTGATATCACCTTCTCATATCCCCGGGTCCACTTAAGCGGTTCATTCAAATTTGACCCTACTGTTCCCCATGCCGGTCTGGCTATAAAATCGCAAAACTCTGACTTGAAAAGTGTAGCTCAAGTTTTACCGGTTTTTCTCAATGCAGTATTTGGAGAAATGGAGGTTGTAGAGGAGATTTTTAATATTACCAGGGGCGGCATGGTATCCGAGGCAAGCCTTCATATCGATGGAAAATCACCGGCTGACCTGGCTGTTTTTGAGTCCATGCGTATCCGGGGTAACATTCAAAATGCTGATATCACCCTTGCTGACCTCGGCCTGGACCTGCATGGGGTCACCGGTGAAGTTGCCATTAGCAACGGTGTTATGGCGGGCAAAAACCTGCAGGCGAAACTGGGCGACACGCACGGTTCTAACGGCACCCTGGTTCTGGGTCTGATCAAAAAGAAAACAACCCCCTTCCAGCTTGACCTGGAACTTAACGCTGATCTGACCGATGTCTTCTCCACCATGAAACAATTGCTGCCTGACAAAAATCTGCAACACTACCTGACACTCTTTGAAAGCACCGAGGGAACCAGCCAGGGAAGGCTTACCCTGGGAAAAAGCCTTGAATCTCTGACAGCACGGGTCGAAGTGGATAAAGTACAGGCACTGGTTAATTTTAAGCCGATTCCCTACCCGATCCGTATCGACGGAGGCAGGATAATTTATGACGGCAAAAGGTTGGAGTCTTATAACATGCAGGGTAAAATCGGTAATTCCTCCT
>JAWVYE010000125.1:0-5565 GCA_033722905.1 Desulfobulbales bacterium | reverse complement strand
TCAGAAAGGTTCTTATCCCGGATATGGCCTTCGGCTTCAATATAGATCTGCAGTTTCTGGGTCTTGATGTCACTTTCCGTCCGCATGTCTATAATGTTGATGCCGCGCCTGGTGAATTCCCCCAGGATATCGACAAGGAGTCCGACCCGGTCATTTAAGGGCAGCGTCAGCAGGGCAGTAGCATCATAGCCCGTAGGTTCTGAAGGCTTTGAACTGATAACGGCAAAGCGCGTCTGGTTATGGGGGGCCATTTCCCTTTCCCTGATCACCAGACCGTTTGCCAGCAGAAATTCTTCCGTGGCAATAAACCCCTGGTCAAGAATCTGCTGTTCCTTGACTTCATTTATTGACTGCTGCAGATCACTCACCGTCAGCTGCGGCAGCAGCGGGTAGTTGTTTGTAATATATTCTTCGCACTGCCTGAAACTGTTGCTCTTGCCGATGAGCATGGAAAGGGGGTGCGAATCATCAACGGCACCAAGTGAAAGGTGGATGGGCAGAACCACATTATCAGTCCAGTGGGCTGAGCGTAATTTTTCCATGATGCGGAAATACTCAAGGCTTTCGCCTTCGCGGGTGTTGTATACCGGGATCAGGGCAAGGTCTGCCTGTTTTTCCGTAAACGCGTTTATCACGGCAGGCGTGTTGGGAAAGAGTTTTATTGCAGCGCCGGGATCTATCTTTTTTGCCGCCTGCCATGAGGACGATCCCTCCGGACCCAACGTAGCTATGGATTTCATTGGTTTTTCCTTTAATTACAGTGGTTGACTTGGTGAGTCTGCTCCATTAACTTCAAGTACATACAATTATTAAATTAAATAATCAATAATATAGATTATTCATTTGCATGCCGGGATAAAGTAGTTAAATGTAAACAGGTGCGGAAGTTTTCGGGTAATATATCGAGAGATGGACGTGCGGAATTATTGACAGGGTTTACATCATGAAAGTCTGGTTGACCGGGATACTGTTTGGTGGATTTTTCGGGTTCACCATCGCCACAATGGCATTTGTGCTGGAGCTGCTGACATATGGAAAAGAATCCAAACCTCCCGTGCTTACCGCTATCCAGCTCCTGATAATACTTTTTTTTGCCTGGGTCGCCTGGAAGGCAGAGGGGGTTCAGACCCTGGTTGGCTACATCCTCGGCTCTTTTTATATTCTGCGCCTGATACTGCTGCCCCGGAAAACAAAAATTGATTAATCGGCAGTTTGAATCTTATAAGAGTAACATAATATTTTCCTGTCCTGCAGGCCTTGCGGAGCAATGCAAATAATGTGTCAGGATCGGGGAATAATCATGGTATAGCAAGTTACACATGGATGATCCCAACAACAAGGGGACGGTGGCGGAGTACCTGAAATCCCTTAAATCTTCTCCTGTTTTAGGTCAGCAGGTTGTGCACCATGAAGAACTGGCCGGGCATCAGGCCGTTTTCGGAAAAAACAGGATAGACTGGCCCAAAGCGCTGGAGAATGGCCTCAGGCACATGGGCATAGAGGCGCTTTATCAGCACCAGGCAGAAGCTACCGATGCCGTGCGCAGGGGAGAAAATGTCATTGTTGCAACGCCCACGGCCAGCGGTAAGAGCCTGATCTATAACCTGCCGGTCTTTGAGCAGGTTATGCGGGCCCCTGATTCTACAGCTCTGTATCTTTTTCCCCTGAAAGCCTTGGCCCAGGACCAGTTGCGCTCCATATTGGAGCTTGCATCACTGCTGCCAGAGGAGCTTGTGCCAGCGGCGGCGATATATGATGGTGATACGACCCCATACCAACGGAAAAAACTCCGTGATCTGCCGCCCAATATCCTGATCAGCAATCCTGATATGCTGCATCTTTCAATGCTTGGCTACCATTCGAGCTGGTCAGGTTTTTTTGCCCGGCTGACCCATGTTATTTTAGATGAGGTCCATACCTACCGAGGCATATTCGGCTCGCATATGGCCTGGGTCCTGCGCCGCCTGAAACGTATATGCGCATATTACGGGTCCAGCCCGCAGTTCATCCTCTCGTCCGCCACCGTGGGAAATCCCGGCGAATTGGCCCGGAATCTTCTTGGCCGGGAGGCGACTGTCATTAACGATTCAGGGGCGCCGCGGGCAAAGCGGAATTTTCTTTTCATTAATCCTTTGGACAGTGCTGCCACCGCTGCCAGTCAATTAATAGAGGCAAGCCTCAAAAGAGGGCTGCGCACCATTGTCTATACCCAGTCGCGAAAGCTTACCGAGTTGATTTCCATCTGGACCAGGCAGCGCTTAGGTAAGCTGGCCGCTAAACTCACTTCCTACCGTGCCGGTTACCTGCCAGAGGAAAGGCGGGAGATTGAAGCGCGCCTGTCAGACGGCTCCCTCCTTGGCGTTATTGCCACCAGTGCCCTTGAGCTGGGTATTGATATAGGCGATCTCGACATCTGCATCCTGGTGGGCTACCCGGGTACGGTCATGACAACCTGGCAGCGCGGGGGCAGGGTGGGGCGCAAAGAGAATGAGTCGCTCATTATCATGGTTGCCCTTGAAGACAGCCTGGATCAGCATTTCATGCGCAACCCACGGGATTTTTTCAGCCGCGAGATTGAAGCAACCGTCTTAAACCCCCATAACAGTACGATTATCAGGCGCCATCTTATCTGCGCCGCGGCCGAGCTGCCGATAAAAAAAGATGAAATATTTGTGCAGGATGCAGCAGTCCGTAAAGTGGTTGCCGAGCTTGTTGAGGAGGCGTCTCTGCTTTTGACGGCAGATGAAAACTATTGGGTCGGGGCCAGGAAGTATCCGCACCGGGAGGTGGATTTGCGGGGCAGTGGCCGGAGATTTATTATCCGCACCGGTAGTGACGGCAGCGTGCTCGGTGAAATTGACTACATGCGCTGTTTCAAGGAATGTCATCCCGGGGCGGTCTACCTGCACCGTGGCAAGACCTGGCTGATAAGCGGGCTTGACCTTGACACCCATGAGGTAACGGCGGTCAGGAAGAATGTAAATTATTTTACCCGGACCATGGGCAGCAAATCCACGGAAATTCTTGAAACATTTCATACGGCTGAAATCCACAATTTCCGTGTATCATTCGGGTATCTGCGGGTAACTGATACTGTTTCCGGTTTTCAGCGGCGGCTTGTCGCCGGGCAGAAACTGATCGGCACGGAAAAGCTTGATCTGCCGGACCTGGTTTTTGAAACAGAAGGACTGTGGATTGAAATCCCGGAATCCGTGCAGAAACGAATTGAACGTGAGCAGTATCATTTCATGGGCGGCATCCATGCCCTTGAGCATGGGGCACTTGCAATTTTTCCACTGCTGGTCCTCTGCGATCGCAATGATGTCGGCGGTATTGCCCATCCGTTTCATGAACAACTATCAAAAGCTGCGGTTTTCATCTATGACGGTTATCCGGGCGGGGTAGGGCTGGCCCGTAAGGCCTTTGAAAAAATTGATGAACTCCTCACCCTGACAAAGAAGACAATTGCCGAATGCCCCTGTGAACTCGGCTGTCCATCCTGTGTGCACTCGCCCAAATGCGGTTCCGGCAACAGGCCGATAGACAAACAGGCAGCCCTTGAGATACTTGCTGTGCTTTTAGAAAATAAATTAGAGACGACCGCAGGATACGGGCAGCAAGTGAATACTGCGATCCAGCAATTCAGGGCGGCAGGCCCTGAGAAGAAAATTTCTCAAACCGAGCCACCGGCAAATTATGCGGTGTTTGATGTTGAAACCAAGCGAAGCGCCGCTGAAGTAGGGGGCTGGCACAGAGCTGACAGGATGGGTATTTCTGTTGCGGTTCTCTATGATTCGCTAAGCGCGGAATTCAAAACCTATCTTGAGAAAGACATCCCGGATCTCATCAGGGATCTGCAGACATACGACCTGGTGGTCGGCTTTAACAACAAGCGCTTTGATAACAAGGTACTGTCCTCATATTCGGTATTCAACCTCGCGTCACTGCCGACACTGGATATTATGGAGGTAATCAGCAACAGGCTCGGCTACCGGTTGAGCCTGGACCGTTTGGCTGAGCATACCCTGGGTGCCAGGAAGTCGGCGGACGGATTGCAGGCCCTGCAGTGGTATAAGGAGGGCAAAATTGATGAAATAATCAGCTACTGCCGCCAGGATGTAAAAATTACCAGGGATATTTTTCTCTTCGGACTGAAAAACCGCTATCTTCTCTTTAAAAATAAAGCAGGGGCAATTGTCCGTTTACCGGTGGATTTTTCCACTTAAAAATTGCATGCTTCAAGTCGGCAGACGCACTTTTTAGATAAAAAGGATCCTTTTAATTCTAAAAGGGGTCGCTGGGCCAGAGCAGGGATTTATGCATCCAGCCGGTAATCTCATTCTTATAGCGGATCCTCATCCAGTCACCATCCATTTCGAGCGGTTCAAATACCACGCCTTTTTTGACCGTTGCGACAATGGGTTCATTCTTGTTTGAACCGGCCCGCAGATTGGCGGTTTCCACTGTGACGATTACCTTTTTGTTGCTTCTGATGAGGGTTTCATAAATCCAGCCCTTGTCTCCTTCAAAGTCAATAACATGGGCCCATTTTCCTTCACGCTTCAGGACTTCCAGCGGAAAGTTTTCAAAAACCTGCCAGATAACCTTGCTTTTCGTGTTTGGCCCCGACCGAATGTTCACCCCGTCTTTTTTTACACTGACATACTCCCCGGCAATACCGGCTGTAGCTAGTGACATGATAAAAAGGGCAAAAACTGCACCAGAAAATAATTTTTGAAAAGTCGCGTTTTTCATAATCAAACTCTTTCCGAATTTTTTACAGGTTAATAGGCCTGTTTTGCATCAGGCTTTTGCAACGGTTTTAATCGCACATTTGTATAGCATTCTCAGGTCATCAAGTCAAATCAGTTCTTGGATAAAATGTATATAAAACACATTTTATTTTCTTGGATCACGGCTGCAGACTGCTATCGTGCCATAACCAGCAGAAGCGCTTTCACCAGTGTTGTCAGTATCGGTCATGATAGCTATGGCACCGACCTTTGGCGGTTTCCTGCCGAAATAACGCCTGTAATCATCATAGATGTTTCTTGTTTCTGATAGCCATCTCCCGGTATTCCCTGAGCCGCTTTGGACACTTATCATGATATTGTTTGAGGTGTAGGGACTGTGCACCGCCTGGCCCAGGGGGAGTTTATTGGCCCAGATATAATTTATCGCCCTGGTCTGCCAGAAGAAAAAGCCTGGAAAGACAATATAGAACCTGGCCCCATAATCATCCGTTGACTTCTGTGATACATCCCCCCCGGAAATAATATTATCCACTTTCCATTGCCAGGTAATATAAGGGTACTGCTGTGGGTCAAATTCAATCTTGTAATACATCCCGGATGCCGTCCCCCTGCTTGTTGCCCTGATATACCCTTTGCCACCCTCCCTGGTCCAGGTATATTCGGTTGGTCCGGCAAACGACCTGGTTTCCCATTCCGGTTTGATGCCTTGGGCAAAGTCGTCAATGATCATTTCGCACCCTGACAAATCGGGAGAATTTTCCGCGGGGATGATGACAGGAACCGCCAGTATCATGATTAACAATGCAAGGAT
>JAWVYE010000124.1:0-5602 GCA_033722905.1 Desulfobulbales bacterium | reverse complement strand
GCCCGGGACGGCAAGGTTCGCCCCCGGAACCACGGCCTTTGCCGGCAGCGATGCCGCAATGTCGGCAGAAATGGAATTCTCAACGGCCGCAGGCACCAGTACGTCACATGGCAGGGTTGTGACGGCGCCGGAAGGTTTAACTGTAAACCCGTCAAGCCCGTCTATGGCAAGAAGAGACCCCTGGGACTGCAGCAGAGGCCGGACATCCAACCCCAGGCCATGGGTCGGTGTCAAGCATTTGTCAATATCCGCAATGGCCACAATATTGACACCGGCCTTACGAAGACGGGATATGGCGGCTTTGGCCAGGGTGCCAAAACCCTGGACCGCAACCCTGGCCTCTGTATTTTTTATGTTCAGGAAATTGAGCGCAGCAAGAACCGCGGCGGCCAGACCGTAACCGGCCCTTAACCTGTTGACGGATGCACCGTCAATTTCATGCTGCAGAATGGAGCTGCGCTCCAGGTAGTAATCCAGATCCCACCCCTGGGCGCCGGCTATTGCCATCTTGACAGAAGGGATGCCGACTTTTCCGGCAATTGTTTCCAGCTCCTCCATCTCCATGTTGAGATCAGGGCCCATAGAATATGATGACTCAACATACGGCTTGATGGATTGCAGGAAGCGGGCCACTGCCTCGGATTTTCCCGGTGCATCAGGATCATAATCGATGCCGCTTTTGGCCCCGTCAACCCGCAGATCGGCAACCTGCATCTTCAGAGTCATGTTCCGGGCCATATCAATGAGCTTCTCGCAGCTCAAGCCTTTCTGGACCCGCATGCCTCCTGCGCACAAGCGGTGGCACATACGGTCACGCACAAACCAGCCCCGGAAGCCTTCAACAGGGTCAAGATATTCATATATCAGGGCAGGCTTTGCTGCAGTTTTTGCATGGTTGTTGTCATTCAGCATGGGTGTAATACAGTATTCCCTGCCCCGGGAAAACCCATAATGGAGCAGAGGTGCACGTTATCTCATAGTTGAAATCATTGCGCAGTTGTTTTAAGGATTCCGGCATTGTCAAACGGCCTGTCAGCATAGGGCATAATAATGGCTTTGCCAAGTTCCGTATCGTAATTTTTATCAAAAATGTCCTCCATAATGCTGTTATGGTCCGGGCTGCCCCACCAGTTTCCTGTAATATCAAGGTCCCAGAGCTGTTTTGCACCCAGGGACAGATTGTAGCCTGAGTTGTCATGAATATTGTTCTCAGTAATGAGCAGCCTGCCGGTGTTCCAGGGTCTGCCGCTGCGGTCCGGTTCGAAAAAGTCCTGGATGTTCTGCCCTGAGGGGACGAGAAAAATGCCCAGGCGGTTTTCGCCGATCTCATTGGACCTGATGACAACCGGACCTTCCATGCGGGTAAAACGAATACCGACATCATTATTTCTCAGCAGGTTATGGGTTATTGACAGGCGGGCCCGGCCGAAACGTATCCCTTCATAATTGTTTTCAAACAAAGAATTGGCTATGGCAGCACTTGAAAAATGGACCTGAACTCCGGTAAAGGCATGGCGGAACTCACAGAAGGAGATGGAATTTGTTTTTCCGGAAGTAAAGATCAGGAGGTATGACCAGTCCTTTGGTTGCGGGTCCGGCTCTGCTGAACTGAAAATGATAGGGGAGCCGGGCAGGCCCTCTGCAATCAAGCGGCCCAAAATCCTGATCTCGGAATCGCCGATGTCATCATTATTGCGGTCAATTCTGCGAAACCGTATCCTGGTTCCGGGTTTGATCGTCAAAGTCGCCTTTCTTGCCACCAGTACCACCCCGGTAATAAGTACTTCCCCCTGCCAGACAGTGTCTTCTGTAATGACATGATCCTGGTACATCAGTGGTGCAGGCAAAGGTGCACCCTGCTTACCGGCACAGGAAAGAAGGAACAGGGTGGTTATAGCTGCCAGAAGATATTTCATCATGTAGATTTTAAAATGAACCTTGTATTGCATTATATGAATAAAAAGAACATTTTGAATGTTGAGTTTTAAATTTTGAATGATACTATTTCCTCAGTCCTCAGTCCTCAGTCCTCAGCACTCAGTACTCAGTACTCAGCACTCAGTACTCAGCACTCAGTACTCAGCACTCAGTACTCAGCACTCAGTACTCAGTACTCAGCCTTTAGCCTTATCTCACGGCATGATCCTTTCCACCGTTATATCAATTTCCCTGTCCTGCAGGTCCGGGCCAACGGTAAAACTATGGTTGGCGCTGCCCTCGTAAAGGCCGTAAAGTTCAAGACGGTCGGGGGCTTCACCGATTTTTTCCCGGGCCACCAGGTAATACTCCCTGCCGTTTTCCAAATCAAGGGAGTAGCGTCCGTTTGCATCTGTTTTGGTAATGTGGTCGGTGATCAAGCGGATGACGAACATCTGGAAAAGGGGGAACTGCTCAGCGGAATATGCGGAGACATACAAGCCCCCAGTGGGTTTGCCGCTGATATCCCGCACTGTTCCGCTTACCCTGACAGGCTGTTGCAGCATCATTTCCTGCTGTTTTCTGCTGGCGTCCTCAATCTGTGTTTCATGCAGGGATGCTGTCCTGCGGGCCGTCTCCCTCCTTCCCCTGGGGTCGGATTCAGCGCTTTCGAGAAAAGCCTCCATGTCATCGCGGGGGTAGCAGGAAATTTCAATTTCAGTGCTCCTGGAAGGCAGAACCTGCAGGGGATTTGCCGCTGGGTAACAGAAGAGGTCGCCCTTTCGCAGGGGACCCATGGTATTGTCACCCAGCCTTTTTCTGGCCACAAGCACATACTGCCCGGGCTCAAGGTCAAACCAGAAGCGTCCGGTGCCGGTTATTGTATTGGCAAGCAGTCCCATGCCCCTGAAGCTCTTATCAGTCGGGGGATAAGCCGAGATAACCCCCCCGGAAAGCGGTTGGCCCTTATACCTGACAATCCCGCCGATTCCCTCGGGGCCTTCCTTGACCAGCGGCTCAATGGCCTCAACAACAAAAAATGGCAGCCAGAGGTTATCTTCATTCAAGGCTACCGGGTTCAAACCATGGTAGGCGAAATATTTTTTTCCATTGCGTACGCCCTCTGCCACCAGATAATAGGTGCCTGGCTCAACCTCGAGCAGGAACTGGCCCTCCTTTTCCCCGGGTGAAGATTTTATGCCGTTAATGCCACGTGCCAGGGAAGGAAAGTCAGGGTAGGCATACACGGCAGAGTCTGCCAGGGGACCAGAAGCGGCAAGAATAATGCCGCCAACCATGATGGATTTGCCTGCAGCGGTACCGGAAAGGGGTACAAGTAACAGCGTGCTTACAATGAAAAGCAATGCCTGAATTTTTTTGTTCATGGGATTTTGCTGGATATTTTTCAATTGGTGCCGGGTGCAATGAATTATCTGACAAAAATAGTCACTGGGTAGAATCCCCTTCGCCGATGGGTATCTCCATGTCGGGATTGCCTTCATAAAATGCCCGGATGATGGGCCGGTCCGTATTGATCATGGAAATAATGAAAATCAGCATGCCGCTGTCCGCTGCGAGAATTGAATCCAGGACAGTCGGGGTGTCCCTGCGAGGATCATCCTGCCAGGCTACCCGGTGCATATGATAAGCGCCGAGCAGTAAAAGGTTTTCCCGCTGGCACTCTTTCACACTTGCCAGCAATTCTTGCGGATCCGCAACCCAGCCTCTCCGGGCCAGGGGTGTTTCAGAAGGGACGGCGTAGCGGGTCATGATATTGTCCATGAAGCTTTTGTAGGGCTCAATCTGTCTGGCATTTTTCAGGAGCGGAAAACATCTGCTGACTGTGAAGCCCTGCTTGCTCTGCCGGCCTGCAACGAGACCAAAGGCCTTCTGCTCAGGGCTTTCATCGGCAAAATAGCGGCCGGCCAGTTTTCTGCGGCAATGTTCATACACTGTCCGCAATTGATCAGCGGGGAGTATTATCCTGCTGCCAGGCGTAATGTCAATTTTATTAAGCGCTATCATTTTATTATCTTTACTGTAGTACCGACAAGCAAATGTTGCAATTTTAATGCCCCGGTGCAGTTGGTTTCAAAATCGAACCTTATAAATTGTTGCTGCACGAAATTGCAAGGGAATTCGATACAGAACATTAATTGTTATTGGCCTTTCAGGTCTCATGATCGGGCGGCATGCTGTCCTGTCGCAACATTATTGTGGATGCAATAGCTGCGTTCGGGGTATGGGCAATTGATTTACCTTGCAGGGCAGTGGCCTTCAGGCAGCAAAACCTGATCACACAGGCTTGTATCCGCAAATTGGGCCGGAAACAGCGTTCCCCCAATATATCACCTTGCAATTTAATTCTCTAATTAATATTCTTGCCCGGGTATGGATGGTAACCCTGGAACAGCTGTTCCATTAAAAAAAGCTCAGCTGCACGGAGTGAATGGCATGAAAAGCATTATAACCGGTCCATTAAATATCCTGGTATTCCTGACAATATTGGTAACGGGGTGCGCCCAGAAGCAGGTTGGTCGTGAGGAACCAGGCGTGATGGACCGCGAACCTGTACAGGAATTGAGTCTGGCCGAGCAGAATAAAAGGGCCTTTGATATCTTCAGGCAAATTCTGCCCCTCAGCGAAAGCCCGGAACGAGAGAAGAATATTCCTGAAATTAAAGCACTGTACCGGGAAATAATTGCAAAGTATCCGCAGACCAGGCTGGCTCAAGAAAGTTATCTGCGCCTGGTAATCCTGGCCAAGGAGGCAGGAACCGTGGCAGGTGATGCAGAGGCGCAGAGGATTGCGGCGGAATTTCTGGTTAACTATCCGGAATCTAAGTTGAAAAGAATTATTGTAAATGAAGCCGCCCGTGGAGATAATGACAAATAATGTCACACGTGACAATTTTTGTCACCTTCGTTTCGGTTTTGACGATGTCCAGCAGTTGCTGAACAGGTCCATTATGTAATTTTGAATTATTTTTTTTCTTCATGCTGCGAAGGATTTTTGAAATTGCCCGACCAATTTTCATCGGGTTCATATTAAGGCATGGAAATTGCAAACTAGTTCTTGAGTATAAAAAGCTATTGAAATTATTTAGTTGAAAATATGTTTGAAGGTATGCTATACCGTTCAACAATTTTAAGTCATGGGTGGTAATAGTTTCCTGGGGTGGATACGAAACAAATTGGCAAAAAAAGTTCTGCCGCCTATTTATAAAGGTAGAACTGCAAGTAAAACAGGGAAGGACATGAGGGGAAATTCAAAAGCTACACTTACAATTGGTTTTTTGTTCTTGGCAGCCGTTTCTGCTGCCGTATTTATGTCACAGCCCGTTGAGGCTAAAGTTAAAGGGGTATGCAGCAACTGCCATACCATGCACAACAGCCAGAATAACACTGGCATGGTTGTGGACCCTGTTGCCGGCGCTGCCGGGGGCGGCACCTGTCAGGGATGCCATAGTGAACCCCGCGAGAACCTGTTGACCTACACCTGTGTCGGGTGCCATGCCAAGAACACATCGGTCCAGATCGCTGATGTCGGCACACTTGATATTCCGCAGGTCTTTTTTGATGACGCCCAGCCTGACCTGGCGGCAGGTAACTTCAAACATGTGGTTACGAGTGACGCAAGCGGCCACAATGTGCACGGCTGGGGCCTTGGCGTTTTCGGGGTAGAT
>JAWVYE010000123.1:0-5617 GCA_033722905.1 Desulfobulbales bacterium | reverse complement strand
TATCCCAGCTTTCATCACCAACGAATATTCTACTTGTCTCAGGAGGGCTGAACGGCGCCCTGCAGGAGGCCTTGAAATATCCCCTGCAAAATATTGATTACGTTGAGCTTGACCCGGAGATTATCAGACTGGTACAAAAACTAAGTCCCGGCGCTGCAGATGAACGTGTCACAATGATTGCCAAAGACGCCCGCCGTCACATTGTTTCCACGGCAGACCAGTATGACGCTATCCTTATCGATCTGGCTGATCCGGGCACGGCCCAGATCAACAGATTTTACACCCTTGAGTTTTTCAAAGAAGCCCGGCGGGCATTGCGGCCAGACGGCGTATTGAGTTTTGGTTTAAGTGGTGCGGAAAATTATGCCAACAGGGAATTGCGCCTGCTGTCTTCAACAATCTACCGATCTCTACAGGATGTTTTTAACAATATTCTTATTATTCCCGGAAGCCGGCATTATTATCTTGCCAGCGCAGGACCACTGGATTATGACATTGCCCGCAGACTCGAACAAAAGGGAATTCCCACTCTATATGTAAATGATGAATACCTGCAGGCCCGTTTGTTCAGCGACCGCATAGCCTTGGCAAATGATAT
The DNA here is from genome assembly GCA_033722905.1 of Desulfobulbales bacterium. Taxonomy (GTDB): domain Bacteria; phylum Desulfobacterota; class Desulfobulbia; order Desulfobulbales; family BM004; genus BM004. The sequence goes on along the minus strand of JAWVYE010000123.1, from coordinate 5,019 downwards.
GGTTTCTTCTGCCGCAGCGCTCAATCTGGACTTCAGGCCGGTGAGCTACTATGGGCAGCTGCAATACTGGCTCAGCAAGTTTCAGGGCAGTCTGCTTCTGCCTGTTGTTGTTGCCTGTTCCATAATCATTGCAATAATTGTCCTGATCGCACAAAGCCCGCGCATGGCCCCGCCACTTGCCCTGTCATTGACCGGTTTCAGCGCCATGGGCCTGGAAATTACCATTTTGCTTGCCTTCCAGGTCATTTACGGCTTTGTCTATCAGCAGCTTGGCATAATAATCACTGCCTTTCTTCTGGGTACCGCCCTGGGAGGCTACTGGTCAATCCGCAGCAGAATTGCCGGACAAAGGCTTTTCCTTGGGTTGGATATATGCTGCAGTTTTTTCTCGTTCCTCCTGGTTCCGGTTCTCCTTATTCTGCAAACAACCGCTTCCCCCTTGCTGCTGGCAACCGCACCCGTCATACTCTTCCCCTGCCTGACAGCCGTCATTGGGTTCCTGGTTGGCGCCCAGTTTCCATTGGCGGCAAAACTGACCTTCCACGGTTTGGAAAAAACAGCCGGAGCCATGTACGGGCTCGACTTTCTGGGTGCCGCACTTGGGGCCCTCCTGATTTCGACCTTTGCCATACCGCTCCTGGGAGTCATTGGAACCTGCTATCTTATTGGTGGGCTTAAACTCGTATCAACCCTGGTACTGCTGATTAAACGTGAAGAAAAAGCCGGTTTCAGTGAATATGAATCAGAGACCGAAGTATCGCCCCGGTTAATTTTTCTCTTGGTTCTTCTTATTTTCTCAGGCATCGGCCTGCTGGTCTTTCAGAATGGCACTGCTACCAGCATATACACCATTTCATTTTATCCGCCCTATCACTGGCTGCTTCTCGGGTTACTCTTACTGGGCCTGCTGCAGGCCATGCAGATTTCACCCCCGTATGCTGCCTTCAGGGTATGGAAAAATCTTGATCATGAAATTTTCCAGCGCACAAAAATGCGTTTAAACCGCTGGTTTTATTTTTTCAGTTTCGCCCTGCTGATATTTTTTCCCGTTTTCAGGTGCTATTTCAAAATCCCATATATTTTCTGCCATGTCTGCCCCCGCCAGTGTGCTTTTGGTTATTTACGCCCTTACCTTGTGCCGGCAGCACTTATTATGAATTTAGACAAACGTTACTGGTGCTTCAACTGCTGCCCGATCGGCACCTTTTTTGATTGCCAGGCACGGGTCTGGTCAAAACCCCTCAGGCTGACGAAATCAGTTAAAGCAGTATCAATCACTGTGCTCGTTTTCACCGCCGCTGCCTACTTTAAAATCTCAGCCGATTTAGCCCGGCCGGATGTAACAACCCAGGATTGGTATACCTTTTTCTTCAGGAATATTTTCACACCGGTGCCAATGGTTATCGGTATTGCTCTATTACTTGTTTTCCTGGCCTTTAGGATCAGAAGGTCCTTTTGTGAACTGCTGTGTCCTGTGGGGACATTGTCGGACTTGATTCTGAAAGCAGAACGATTAACTTCTAAAAATAGTATCACGGAAACCGAGCCGAAATAATACCATGAACGACAAGAACCATTTTAGCCGCAGAAAATTCTTCAAACGCTGCCTGATTGGAGGTTGCGGACTTGCCCTTTCTGCCTATACCCTGAATGACTTTCTGGGGCGGGAAAAGAAAGCCGGCCTGCGGGTCGGATTTCCCAATGACGGACCTGACCAACTGTGGCAATGGTCACGTGAAGCCATGTGGTATGAGCCAAGCGGCAGTCTCATACAATGCAACCTGTGTCCGCATGCCTGCATCCTGGGTGAGAATGACCGCGGTTTCTGCCGGACCAGGGTAGTCAAGGATAAAAAGCTTCACACCATTGCCTACGGCAACCCCTGCTCAGTTCACCTTGATCCCATGGAAAAAAAGCCCCTGTACCACTTTCTGCCCGGAAAGCCTATTCTCTCAATTGCTACGGCAGGCTGCAACCTGCGCTGCCTGAACTGCCAGAATTGGCAGATTTCCCAGGTTCGCCCGGAAGACGTCACCAATCATGATCTCCCGCCGGAACTGCTGGTCAGCCATGTTTCAGGGAACAATATTCCTGCCCTGGCTTATACCTATTCCGAACCGCTCATTTATTATGAATATGTTTTTGACAGCGCTGCCCTGGCCCGGCAACAAAATATCCGCAATGTCCTGGTCACTGCAGGATATATTGAGGAAAAGCCCCTGCGGCAGCTCTGTACTGTTACTGATGCGGCTAATATTGACCTGAAGGGCTTTACAGACGGTTTCTATAAAAAAATCACCGGATCTAAACTTGCACCTGTTATGCGCAGCCTGAAAGTCGCCAAAGAAGAAGGTTTGTGGATTGAGGTGACCAGGCTGGTCGTGCCGACCCTTTCAGACAGCATGGATGACATAAGAGCCATGTGCGACTGGCTGGCCGAAACTCTTGGGCCGGGCACGCCGCTGCATATCTCGCGTTTTCATCCCCAATACAAACTTGAGCACCTGCCGCCCACACCGGTTGATACAATGCACACGGCTTATGAGACAGCACGAAAAGCGGGACTCCACTTTGTCTATATGGGCAACCTGCCGGGCAACCCTTATCAGGATACCGTTTGCCCAGGCTGCGGTCTTCATGTTATACGGCGGCGTGGTTTTATCATAATTGCCAATGAACTTGAGAACGGGTTCTGCCCATGCGGTGAAAAAATCCCTGGAGTCTGGTTATGACAGAAAAGAGGAATCATGCTGCAGATTTAAAAATGGTTGCGGCTTACCTTGTTATCCTTATTTTATTTGCCCTTGGCGCAACTGTCCTTCTTACCCTGCAAAAGGGATGGGACAGCAGGAATCTTGATGATGCCCTGCAGCAGGCCCGGCAGGCTAAAAAATCATCCGCCAGACGGGATATGGAGGAAAACATCAGGCCTCCTGCTGCAGCTGGACTGTTTTATCCCGCTGACCCTGCTGCGCTGCAGCAGGAAATCAGCAGCCTGCTTTCAGCCGCCAAACCCATTAAACTTCAGGAAGTTCACGCCGTCCTGGTACCCCACGCAGCGTATATGTACAGTGGGGATGTTGCAGCGGCCGCTTTCCGTGAAGCTGACAAGGATTTCCAGCACGCCTTCATACTGGCGGCAAACCACAGCGGCGAAACAAATTTCAGGGGTGTCTCCCTCCCGGCTTTCAGCCATTATGCAATACCCGGCGCCCGCATACCTGTCTCTGGAATTGTGGACGAGCTTCTTGCCGATCCTCTCTTTGTCCAGGAACCTGCGGCGCATACAAAATATATAGTAGAAGTGGAGCTTCCATTCCTCCATACCTTAAAGAAATCAAGCGCAAATCCGGATTTTACCATCACGCCCATGATCCTCGGGCAGATGGACGATGAATCCATCAGCAGGCTGGCGGATATTCTCAACAGCTATGTTGATGATAAAACCCTCTTCGTCTTCAGTGTTGATCTCTCCCATTTTTACACGGACAGCAAGGCACGGCAGCTGGATTCTATGACCATCCAGTCAATACTGAGCCGCGATACCGCCACACTGGCTCAAACTACTGCCGATGGCCCGCAGGTCCTGTTAACTATGGTTAAACTGGCTGAATTAAACGGTTGGGAGTCAACCCTTTTACAGTACAAAAATTCAGGAGAAGTGAGCGGTGACCGCGCCAAAGTGGTAGGGTATGCGGCCATTGCATTTCATAAACCCTTTAACCTCACCCGGAATGAAAAAAAAGAGCTGCTGAAACTGGCCCGTACCGCCATTGAAGAGTATCTGGCAACAAGTGATTACAGTGATCCAGATCCCGGACTCCTGGATAAGCATGCCATCCTGAAGATACCCCGTGGAGTGTTTGTTACCCTGAAGAAAAATGGCCAGTTGCGGGGCTGTATCGGGGATATTATTTCACCAAAGGCCCTGCACGAAGGAGTACAGTACTGTGCCATCCGCTCCGCAGTAAAGGACTCACGGTTCGCACCGGTGACACTTGACGAACTTGACAACCTGGTGATCTCCATTTCAGTCCTTGAGTTCCCAAACCAGATAAAGGTAGCCAATCCTTTGGAATATCCCGGAGCGCTGCGGCCAGGCAAAGATGGCGTTATCATGGTGCATAAAGGCAGAACATCAACCTATCTTCCCCAGGTCTGGGAGGAGTTACCCGACCCCATCGAGTTTCTTTCCAGGCTTTGCCTGAAACAGGGCTCATCTGCCAACTGCTGGCAGGACAGGCAGACTGTCTTATACCGTTATGGCGCCCTGGAATTCGGTGAAGAGAAAAAGAAGATTTTATGAGTACTTTTAGTCTGTTTCCCAGTTGACAAACCTGTTTCAGTAATTAATTTAGACCTAATAATTATTCTCAAAAAAAGAAATGTAGTTCCAGGCTATTCAAACATTTATGGAGGAAGTTATGGCACAGTACGAATGCCCATGCGGGTATGTCTATGATCCGGCCGAAGGCGATTACGAGAACGGAATTGAACCCGGTACAGCTTTCGAGGACCTGCCCGACGACTGGGTATGTCCCAAATGTGGTGCAGAAAAGGAATATTTTGATAAGGTCGATTAAATCTGCACAATAACTGCTATGAAAAACTTAATCTGAGGCAGAGCCTTAAAGGGCTCTGCCTTAATTTTTGCCGTAATATTTCAAAAACCGCAAAAGCCGAAAACGGCTGCCCCCCCCCGGATAGTCAAATTGGAACTGTCCCTTTTTTCAGCTGGTTAGTGCGCCCAAAACAAATTGCATTAAAAACTGACTGATTTTTTCTCAGGCCGACTCCCTTTTCATTCCATATACCACCCCTTTAATGCCAGTTTTCACTGGCATTATTCTATCATTTTTTTTCATTGAAATTAACATGTTACATGTTTTACAAGATACCATACACATGTGTAAACAGACCAATCTCTGAGAGAACAATGAAACTATGCGGTTTCGCATTAACCATAGGAGGGTAAATGTTATGAAAAATACGAAAATACTGGTTCTTGCTGCAGTTTTG
>JAWVYE010000122.1:0-5648 GCA_033722905.1 Desulfobulbales bacterium | reverse complement strand
TATGGCTTTCTTGTTCAGTTCGAGGGATTCCTGTTTCTGGCGTTCAAGAGCTGCCATGAGAGAGGCCTCGCGGGCCAGTGCCACCTGGTATTCATTTTTCAGGGAATCGATTATCCGGCCGATCTCAGCATTCTTTCTCTCCTGCAGGGTCTGCAGCTCGGAAAGGGCTGCTTTCATCCGGGGATGCTCCTTACCGTACTTCTTGGACAGTTCTGATATTTTCTTGTACAGCTCGACCTCAGCCTTTTTGATGGATTGGATTATTTCGCTGTTCAGGACCTCCGGGATTGAATCCATCACCAGCGGATTGTCATGCATCTGCACTGCCTGTTTATAGCGGGTTTCAGCCTCCACCCGGGCGGATTCAGCCTGTACCACCTGGGTATTGAGCTGGGCCAGTTTCTGGGCTGTCACCGATTCAATTTCACCGGAAAATTCCGTGACAATTCCTTCCTTTTCCCTGTATGTCTGCAGTTTTCTTTCCGCTGCTTCAACCTTCAGGCGCTCCTCCTCGATGCGTTCGTTCATCCAGGCCATGGCATCCTTGATTGCTCCCAGGCGCAGTTCCATGTTGTGGTCTATATAGGCCTGGGCCAGTCCGTTGACGATTTTCACCGCCATCTGCGGATCATAGGCCCTGAAACCTATATCAACCAGCCTGCTGTCCTGGACAGGGCTGACCGAAATCCTGCCTACAAAGGAGTTCACCAGGCCGGTATCCTCCAGCCTCTCCTCCTCTCCTTGCGGGGGGGCAATGGCAGCCTGCTCCTGCTCCTCTTTTTGCAGGAGCCCGACAACAGCCGCCTTCCATCTGCTCATGCTGCTGTAGAAAGCACCACGCATCCTGGTAATAAAACCGCCGCGGGCAATGGGTTTGAATTCATCGCTGTCAGCCAGGGCCAGCTTCTTGATAACGCTTCTGGCCACTGAACGGCTTCGGATAATGTTATACTGCGTCTCCTTGTAATCCGGGTCCCAGGTGTCAATGGCCATGACTTCCTGGATCGATATGACATTGGGATTGGACTTCTCAATGATCATCCGGGAATTCCCCTGGTACATGGGGACCTGGGTGAAATCATTAATGGCCACTGTCAGCACCACAATGACAAAGGCCGCGATAATGGTCCAGCGCCGTTTACGGATAATCCGTAGATAATGCTGCACATCAATCTGGGATTCTTCCTGGATGTCTTCTCTGAGATTTTCCATAAGAAATAATTATTAGGCTAAAGGCAAAGGGCTAAGGGCTAAGGGCTAAAGGCTTTTAAAAAATATTAAAATGAATAACTTTATAGTAAAGACTTCTGACAGACATTTCCTCATGCTTTATGTGCCTTAAAAAATATTTTACCCTCGTATCCTCGACCCCTTGAAACCTTGAAACCTTTTTCTAAAAAAAACTCTGCGGCACAATTATTATATCATCGGGCTTGATGCGGATATCCTGGATTTTGCGGCCGGCTGCGGTAATGGCATCCACATTGACGGTGATGATTTTTTCAACCCCGTTTTCTAAACGGATGATACGGGTCTTCTTACGCGCCGCAATATTGGTAAACCCGCCGGCGCTGCCGATTGCCCCCACCAGGGTCAGGTTTTTCTGGGTGAATTTGTAGGAGCCCGGTTTTTTTACCTGGCCCATGATGTAGAAGAATTCCGCCTTGGGCAGATAGATCACGTCATTGTTATGCAGGGCCAGGTTGGAAATCAGGTCATTACCGCGCAGCAGCCGCTCGAGCTCAACGATAATTACGATCTTGACAGGCTGCGCATCATACCCACCTCCAGTAAAAGAAGGCGACCTGCCCCATTTTTCTGTGCCGCCGGGTTGGAGGTCTTTTTTAATTGTGGCCTTTTGCCTGTTAATGGTACGGACAATCACCAACTCTTTGCCCGCTGTCTCCGGATCAACCCCTCCTGCCTCTGAAATGGCGTCAAGCAGCCGCTCGTCTGCCTTTAACGGATAACTTCCCGGCCGCCTGATTTCTCCCAGCATCTGGTACTTTTTGCTGCCGTACTGGTCAATCAGCACGGTAACCTGAGCATCGAGCAGAAACTGGGCCTCGGCCAGACGGTTTGCTATACGCTCTTCAATCTGAGAAGTTGTCAAACCGTCGACTTTGACTCTGCCCAGCAGGGGAAACGACAGGGTGCCGTCCCGGGCCACCCGCATGCCGCTGCGGGTCAGGTCCGGCTCGTCGTACACTATAATGTTCAGGACATCACCGCCGCCTACCCTGTAATCATTCTCAGTAGAGTTGACCGGATCATCAAACCTGCCTAAATATTCCTCAATGGTCAATTTCTGTGTCTTGCTGCTGATTGTTTCAAGCTCTGAACGCAAAACATCCTGGTTGCTCGATTCCCGCAACCTGTCAATGGCTTCGAGGTCTGACTCCCCGAGGCCCGCAACCATTGCGGTACCGCTTATTTCCTCCACCCGGACAATCTCATCCGTGGACACAGCTCCGGCGCAGCCTCCTAAAAGCAGTACCGGAACTGCCAGCATCAGCAGAATTTGTTTAGGTAGTTTGATCATATCCATAACAAACAAGGTCCTCCAACCTTTGAGCAGGAAAACCTTACCAGTTTTTTTTAGTAATTTAAACAAATAGTTAATGGGATGGAAGTTGGATTTTAGCGGTTTCTGATTATTTCTGATGTTAATAAGAAGGATTGTTTGATTTGCCTGCAGCAGGTTACCAGTTGCCAGTCGCAGCTGTTATTGCTGCAGAATGTTCACCTGATTGCAAAACTAATGCAACATATACAGGATTACCGACTTTCCCCGGAAGCCGGTAAATCCTAGAAATTCTTCTAGTATTTCACCGTTATGGTCCCCAACACCCTGTTTATGGTAAAACTCTCACCCGGGATATTGGAATCCCTGTCCGTATAATCGTACCCCAATCCCAGGGTTATCCTGCGCCATACCAGGTATTCCAGTCCGATCCCGAACCGCTTGTCATCATCCTGGCGGTTAGTATTGTATTCATTTCTGCCAATACTGAAGTTCAGCTTTAGCCTGTACCAGGAGAAAAACCTGTGGAGCAACCAGACATCCAAATAAGTGCCGTCGTAAAATACCCTGGTAAAGGACCCCCGCTGGTATGTTCCGCGCGCAAATCTCACGTGCAGGTCCGTGACCCCGGGTTTGATGGAATAGTCAATCCTGGTGGCAGCCAGCCAGGTATTATCGTCTTGATAAGGGATGTCGGCCGCATCAAGTCTGTTGTCGTATTCCAGCCACTGATAGCCGAGGTTAAGCTCACCGGTAATCCGTGAACTTGCATCCCAGGTAAGCCCCAGAAAGAGCCGGTCCGTGGAGTAGTCTGCATCATTGCTTTCAGTCACCGTGCCATCCGGAGAATCAGTATTGTAATCTCGGGAGCCGTGCAGAAAACGGGCGAAACCCCATGTCTTGCTGCTGATGCGCTTTTCTACCCCCACCCCGTATTCGTCCTCGTCAAAATTCTGGTTCCAGTCAACGTCTTCGTTATCATATTCCTGTTTATTGTTGTTATAGTATGCGGCAACCCTGAACTTATCGCCAAAGTTGAACCCCAGGCCGACAGCAAACAAATTATTCCAGCGGTCCTTCTGCTCCCCAAGGGCATAGTCCTCTTTGGAGCCGAACGGATCTGAGGTGTCAACGTAATCATTGACAATATCGAGAAACAGGCCGGAAGGCGCGTTATAATCCAGCAGAAGGCCCAGGTTATGACGGCGCCAGTCATTGTCGGAAAAATCCCGGTAATAGGCAAAATCACCCGCATACCCGAACTTGACACTGCCCCGCTCTTCAAGGGAGTAATCAATCATCAGCCTGGGGATGAGATGGCTGACCTGGTCGGACTCCTCACCTGACTCTTCATAAAATATGTTATCGTCATACGCCAGGCCGACAGCAAGTTCGGGAAAGAATTTGAGCTTGCCCGCACCTATGGCATTGCCTTCAGGGGTGAAGGGCAGACCGGGAGCAGGCTGCCCGAGGTCACCATAAACTACAGCACCGGCCGGCAGGCTCCCAGCCGATAACAGCCAGCCGGCCATCAGGCAGGAAATATACAGTATCTTTTTGTTAAGCATAATATTGCAGGTTTCCGGATTCTGATTTCTGATTTCTGTCCCTGTTGTTAATCCCTTACCTTGACCTTTACTATAAATAACAGACACCGGCATGCTACTTTGACTGACTAGGCGGATTGTATAAATACTCCTTGGCACTTTTTTCATTTTTTTCTGCATAGTCTGCAAAAAGAAAACTGCCGGGCAAGGACACTCCTGCCATACTGAAGCCCAACTGGATTGCAGCAAGACTTGCCCCGCATGTATCAGCCCACCCTGCCACATCGGCGGAACCCAATTCAGCATCCAGGGCTGCAGCGATAACTGCGGCATGATCCTCTCCCGCCTTGAACAGGGAACAGATAATAGTACTGCCTGACGTTCCCGCTTCATCGAGTCGGGTTACTATCTCCTTTAGCTGAACACCGGACTCAAGGCTTGTTTGCACCATATCCTGCTGCTGTCTGTCTGCTTCCAGATCATCGGCAACTCCGGCATAAGTGACGGCCGCCAAAAACACAAAAGGCAGAACTGCTGCCACAGCCTGCCATTTTCTTATCAATTTGTTCTGCATCAATGTTTCCATAACTCCAGTTGCCAAGTTATGAATTAAGTGAATTAAATTATAAAATCCAAACACTGTTTGTATTGCAAAAAATCAATATTGTCAATATGTTGTTTATTTTTTGAGCAGGATGCAAAACGTATGATGATGCAATTAAACGTAGCTTTTTCATTCTTCTTACTGCAGAGAAAATGGCCTCCAGCTACTCTTCAAAATGACTCAGCAAAATCTGGACCCGGGCCCGCACCCGTGACCGCAGGACAAACTGCATAATCTCCTTCAGGAAAAACGATGTGGTAAAATAGGCTGTAAAGTAAGCGGCAAAAACCATGAACAGGTAATGTTCCGGAATTTCAAACACGGTACCCACTACTGCTATACCTGCAAAAATTACGGACACAAAAAGTATGGCCCCGACTGCTGCCGTCTTACTCAAACCCATCCTGACCAGAATATGGTGCAGGTGATACTTGTCTGCATGGAACGGGCTTTTCCCGGCCATGGCCCTTTTCAGCATCAGGGTAATGGTATCGGAGACCGGTGTTGCAAGAATGAGCAGCGCGGCAACAGGATGGACAATGGAGCCCTTGATCTGGGTAATGGCTATGGATAGAAAAACCAATGAAAACCCGAGAAAAAGGCTGCCGGCATCGCCCATGAAAACAAGGGCCGGAAACCAGTTGAAACGCAGAAAACCAATTATGGCGCCGCATAAGGCAAGGGAGATAAGAAAATATTCCCAGTGCCCTCCCAGGTAACTGAGTATGGCAAAGGCTGCAGCAGCAACAAGAGAAACACCGCCGGCCAGACCGTCCAGTCCGTCTATCATGTTGATGGCGTTGGTAATCCCGACAATGCAGAAAATTGTCAGTGGTATGGTAAGAATTCCAAAGGTTATATCTCCAAAGGTAAAGAGATTGCCAAATGTCATAAGATACGTTTTGCTCATGAAAATCATCAACAGAGCCGCTGCAACCTGGGATACAAATTTCACCCGGTGCCCCAGTTCAAG
>JAWVYE010000121.1:0-5651 GCA_033722905.1 Desulfobulbales bacterium | reverse complement strand
CAGCCGCATAGAACATGTTATTGAGCGGCTGCTTGAAAACCCTGATGCGGCAGACGGCAGAATGCACGGTACCCATCATGGCCGATACAAAAAGTACGTGGGCCGCAGGGAGTATCGCCTCATTTACTACTTCTGTGAATTGTGACGTAAACAGAACAAACGCCTAAAAGAAAAATGCGATCATTGCGAACTTGTCCATGACAACTCGGTGATCTTCTTTGAAGTGTATCACAAAAACGAAATCAAGAAGCTTTATGATTCCTACTTTTAGCCTGGCAGTTGGCTGATTTAAGCTATAGATGGTGGTTGCTGCCGGCACAATTCCCGGATCACAGCAGCTGTATGACTTTTACCCCATTACCTGCAGGACACGAAACGGATTGTGGACTTCTGGTCGCTTATTATTTTGCCGATACATGCAATCGTCCTGTCAATTTCTGCTGCTGTATTTTCATAACCAAGAGACAGGCGCAGAGCACAGTGGGCTTCCTCTGCAGAGAGCCCCATATTGATCAGGGCATGGGAAGGATCAGGTGATCCTGACCTGCAGGCAGAACCTGAAGAGCAGGAGATGCCATGCTGGTCAAGGGCCAGGACGAGGGACTCGCCCCTGATACCGGGGAGGGTTATGTTAAGGGTATTGGGCAAACGGTTGGTCTTGTGGCCGTTGCGTCTTGCCCCGGGAACAAATTCTTTGAGTTTCTCCGCCAGCCTGTCCCGCAGCATTGCGATGCGATCCATTTCAGCCATGTTCCCCAGGGCAAGCTCTGCAGCCTTGCCGATCCCTATAATGCCGATAAGGTTTTCCGTTCCGGCCCTGAGATTATGTTCCTGTTTGCCGCCGTGCACCAGGGCATCTAAAGTTATTCCCTTCCTGACATATAGCGCCCCGACACCTTTCGGGCCATGAAACTTATGCCCGGACAGGGAAAGCAGGTCAATATCAAGCTCAGCAATATCCAAAGCAATTTTACCAATGCCCTGAACCGCATCTGTATGGAACAGGCTGCCGTTTTCATGGGCAGCATCAGCCAGTTCCCTGACAGGCTGAATAACACCGGTTTCATTATTCGCCGTCATTATGGAGACCAGGAGTGTATCCTCCTGCAGGGCACTCTTAAGAATATCAGGCTGGACAACACCCTGCCTGTCCGGCAAAAGATAGGTCACTGAAAATCCCTGCTCTTCCAGCCAGCGGCAGGTATTGAGTATCGATGGGTGCTCTATGGCAGAAGTGATAATGTGACGCCTACTTGTGTCAGAGAAAGCAACGCCCTTGAGGGCAAGGTTATTGGCCTCGGAGCCGCCGCCGGTAAATATTATGCGCCTGGCCGTACAGTTTAACAACAGCGCTATCCTGCGGCGCGCATCCTCCAGGCGGGTCAGTGATTTACGTCCCTCAGCATAAAGACTTGAAGGATTTCCGAACAACTCCAACGCCGCAAGCATGGCATCCCTGACTTCCTGCGAAATCGGGGTTGTCGCATTGTGGTCCAGATAGATGCGCCGTTCATGGGAAACGGCTTTAACAGGTTTATCAAGGGTATACTCACCTGTACCCGTAATATTCCGCACATCTCCGGAACCCGCCTTGCTCACCTCACACAGTAAGGCTTTATACACCGGGAAACCTGATATCGGGTCATACTTCTTTAAATCCGTCAACAGGTTGACATTGCAGTTTTTCCAGGCATCCGGCCCAAGAGGACCGCCACCCATGGCGCTCGCTTCTACGGCTCCCTGTATGATTTTATCAGTTACATAGGCGAACATTTCCACCTGGCCGCGTCTGGTTTGCAGCAGAACCTTGTCACCGTTTGCAATGCCGCGTTCCTGTGCGTCTATTGCGTTGAGCATCACCGTGGGCACCGGTTTATCCTTATGGAGACCGGGTACAGTCAGATGCAGGGTATGCAGGTCGACGCTGGCACGGGCACCTGAGTTGAACACAAGCGGGAACTCCTGCGCAAGCTCAGGCTGGGAGAGAGGACTTTCTCCGGGTTCCGTATAAACCGGCAGAGGGTTATAGCCGTATTCTTCCAGGATAGAGGAGGCAATCTCAAATTTGCCGCTGGGTGTGGTAAAACCGGGATGACCGTCAGGTCGCAGAAGTCCTTTCTCCCACTTTTTATACTGCATCATGACTGTCGGTTTCTGGACCATGCCCCCGGCCTTTTTTACCTCTGCGACAGAGAAACCTGACCCTTTCAGGACATGGGCCAGCAGCTCATCCTCATTCTGCGGATACAGGTCGCCGTACCCAAGGCGCCGGGCGAGTTCGGCCATAATAAAAAAATCATTGCGCGATTCCCCGACCGGTTCAATCATTCGCTCTCTGATCCGGAAAGCTGAACCGTAGACCATGTATGATTCTATCTCGTAATATGTTGCGGCCGGGAGAACTATATCCGCATAGGCCGAATCCGCGCACAGCTGCCGGTCGATGCATGCCAGGAAGTCAAGTCCGGCAAGAGTTTTATGCCAGATTGCCGACTGGGGCCACGAGGAAACAATGGATGCTCCCAGGCTTATCAGCAGACGGATTGCATAGGGTTTTTTTTCAAGCACCGCGCGGGGCAAGATCCCGGCATGGAACTCACCCCGGTATTTTGTGTATATGGGGAAATCGTTATATCCCGCAGCACTGCGGGGTGAAGGGTTTGCAATATGTCCATCGCGGCAGATGGGAAAATGGTTTTCCTGCATAGTGAAGCAAAGGCCGCCCGGCACATCAAGCTGGCCGGCAAGAGCCCAAAGAACAAAGGTTGCCCGGATGGCCTGCACTGCGCCGTCACTGTATTCAAGCCCACTGTACATGACCGGGGCGACCCCATTTGCAGCAGCTATCTGCCGGGCCAGGCTGACAACCCTTTCAGCCGGGACGCCGGTGATCTGTTCAACAACCTCGGGCCTGAAATGCTGAACATAGGAGGAGAATTCCTCAAAACCAAGTGTCCAGTTTGCTGCAAAGGACTCGTCATGCAGCTCCTCTTCAAGCAGAATATTGCATAAACCAAGGGCCAGGGCACCATCCGATCCCGGCCTGATCGGTATCCACTCAGCACCTGAATAGCTTGCCAGCAGGGTGCAGCGCGGATCGATAACGATAATCTTTGCCCCGCGATTATGGGCGCGCTGAATACGTATGAAGTCGGTTGGCGGTGCATGGGCTGCGGGATTTTTCCCCCAGACCATTATCAATTCCGCATTCTCAATATCCGTGTAAGTATTGATATACATCCGGCCCATGGTCACGTGCGGGGCGATCATGGCAAAGGAAACATAGCAGAGCGCTCCAACCCCCAGGGTGTTGGGTGAGCCAAAAGGGAAAAGGACGCTGGATGCAGAGGAGACAGCCACGCCTTTTGGCTGAAATATATCACAAAGCGCCAGTTCAAAACTGCCGCTGCCTGTATAGACGGCTGTTGCTTCGGGGCCTGACTCTTTTTTGATGCGCAGCAGGTTTTCAATAATTTCGTTATAAGCATCATCCCAGGATATCCTCTCGAAATCATAGGTTCCCTTGGGGCCTTTCCTGCGCATGGGATACTTGAGCCGCTGCGGTGAATAGATTACTTCAGGGGCACACTGGCCGGCCCGGCACAGCATGCCGTAGGGCGAGGAATCATCAGGCCTGACCGATGTGATTCGGTCATTATTATCATAGGTGACCATGACCCAGCAGCCGGCAGAGCAGATGCCGCATATGCCACGTTTTTCATTTCTTTCAGGATTTGAGTCCATATAGTCCAGGGAATATTTTTCAGTGGCTTCTACTTGACGACATTTTCCTATTTGTTAGTCTACTTGATACATTTTACCAAGTAATAATTCATTTTGAGGTTCTTCTCTTGCAGTATACAGCATATTCAAGCCATAATTGTCTCCGGGAAACATTCGATGCAGCACTAGAAAAGCAGCTGAATATTGTATTGCAGGCCGGCAGTCTGCAGGATCTTCGCAGGAGCTTTGCCCATTCAGTTTGTCAAGGATTGACAAAAAAGCCCCGCCAGCTGGAATGCCGCTTTCTTTATGACAGCGAGGGCAGTAAGCTTTACGAGAGAATTTGCGCTCAGCCGGAGTATTATTTGACCAGGACCGAAGCAGCGATCCTGCAGCAGTATGCCGCAGAGATCAGCCGGGCAACAGGAAACTGCCACCTGATCGAACTGGGATCTGGAAGTTCGGTAAAAACAGACTATCTTCTCTCTGCCTACCAGAAGCACTATAACAATGTATGCTACACTCCCATTGATATCAGCGCCACTGCCTTAAAAACTGCAGGTACAAAAATAATTGACAAAAGGCCCGACGTCCAAGTGATTGGCATCCATGGCACCTATAATGATTCTTTTCAATTGCTTGCATGCACATCACCGTCACTTATCATTTTTCTCGGCAGCACCATTGGCAATTTTGACAAGGCAGAGGAGCAGGAGTTCTGGCAGGATATTACTGTGAACATGCAGCACGGTGATTTCCTTCTGCTTGGAATTGACCTGGTCAAGGACATTGAAATTTTAGAAGCTGCGTATAATGATGCAGCCGGGGTGACGGCAGCCTTTACCAAAAACTACTTTGCCCGCATGAACCGGGAACTCGGTTCCTCGCTTGATCTGGATTTTATCAGGCATGTCGCCTTCTTTAATCCCCCCAAAAGCCGTATAGAGATCTCCGTTGAGTTTACCAAAGCGCAGAACATAGATATCAAGTCTCTTGATAAATCTTTTGCTGTTGAAAAGGGCGAGAGGATACAGATTGAGATCAGCCGAAAATTTGACGTATCTGCCGTTATAGAAAACCTCCAAACCTATAATTTAGAACCTGTATCTGTTTTCAGGGATATAAATAATTGGTTCGGCCTGATTCTTTTTCAGAAAAAATGCTGAAAATCACACCATAGTCTTTTTATGAAAGTGGGGGAATGGTTTTTTTGGTAATGGGAACTGTGCAGTAATAATGACCATAACTGCCTTCAATGGTAAGGAGCGCTGAAAAGATGCAAGACGATCCTGCAAAAAACAAGCAGAATGCCATTGAGTTCTACCGCATGGCATATCTGGGAGAGCCGGCCGAAGCGGTAAAACTTTACGTCGGTGCGGAATACATCCAGCATAATCCGCTGGTAGGAGATGGCAAACAGGCGTTTATCGATTACTTTACCAAGATGGCAAATCACTACCCCGGTAAAGAGATTGAATTTGTGCGGGCCGTAGCCGAGGGGGATCTCGTTGCTTTGCATACCCATCAAACCTGGCCTGGTAACGAAGAATACGTGACCATGGACTTCTTCAGGTTTGATGATAACGGCAAGATCGTTGAGCATTGGGATTCAATCCAGAAAATCCCCAATGAAACCAGGAGCGGGAACCTGATGTATTGACCTTTGGTCAATAGCATTAAGGTGTTGCGTTAGGTGATGTTTGCTGAAGTTTTGACTCGGCAATTACGCAAATAAAATCGGGATTTACATGGTGAAGCTTGAACACTTGCGTCGTGATAACTGCTAAATTTTTTTTGTCTTTGCTCCTGCAGGCTTAGATATTCTCCCGGTTTTTTGTTTAACAAAAAGTGCCAATTTCTCCTCAAGTTCTGCCGGGTCAGATCTGAATTTTTACAATTTAAGGGTCACCGGCGCGGAGTAATGGCCT
>JAWVYE010000120.1:0-5684 GCA_033722905.1 Desulfobulbales bacterium | reverse complement strand
GTGATAAGAATTTCCTCAAGTTCATCCAAAAGTTCAGCATCAATTTCCTTCTTACCAAGAAACAGTTCATCCAGCCTGTTCACCAGGGAAGCCCGTGTTTTTGCCAGTCTCTCATGCAGCCGCCTGAACAGCCCCTGCTGTTCCTCCTGCTCGTCCCCCCGGGCAACAGCTGAGGATTCTGCAGTTCTATCCTCTTTACTTTCAGGGGCAGCCGCGACAGCAGGATCTTCAGCAGCCTCTATTTTTTCCGGAGGGCTGGAGGCAGGACCGGACCCGTTGTCGCCGCTCTTTTTTTTCTTTTTGTTAAACCACCCTAACATCTGTCACTCCATATAATGTTAAACCCATGATCATAAAGTTTCCCGGGCTGTAATTGTCAACTTTCCTGTTTAAAACATCCCCTGGGTAAATCCCTGTAATTTACCCGGCCCGGGCAAGCAGCCTGACAGGAGCAAAAAGCCCCGTCGTAACTGCAGGCCGGATACTGTTTTCTCCTCTGGAGCAAAGTATCACTTATACACCCGGGGCACAACCTGTTACATGCAGTTTTCCGTCATGGATGCACGGATACTGCCAGCCAGGAGAGCCCGGCAAACAGATAAAAAACCGTTTCCAGGTAAAATTCCAGTTTGGGGCCCTGGCTTATCTTTCCTGTGCAGTAAAGCAGGGTCAACCCGAAAATAAACAGTATACCCGGCAGCAGCCAGTACGCTACCGTGGACATCAGGCCGATCATTGGCATGAGCAGCAGCATCAGCACCAGCATTACCATAATAATATGCAGGAGAGTGAGTGTTTTCTGCTCGCCGATACAGACCGGCAGTGTCTCCTTGCCGACAATCCTGTCTCCCTGGACCTCAAAAACATCGAAAAGGGCATTTCTTACAAATACCAGGAGCAGAGTGAAAAACATAACTGCGATGGTCATCAGGCCGGGAACATCGGACTCGCTCCAGGCCGGGATCAGTGTGGTGACAAAGGACCAGGCCACTGCGACCAGAAAGGTTTTTGAGCCGGGAATCTCCTTCAGGCCCCGGACTCTGATATTAGGGATCAGAGACTTGGGGATGACCTGGACGCTGTAAAGTATCCCGAAAACACTCATGCCGGCCAGGAGAAGAAACGGCCTGGGCCCGTGTTCTGACACCAGTGTCAGGGCCAGCGCCAGAGACAGGGCTGAAATCACAAGAAGCGGCCAGCGGTATTTCTGATAAAAAAGGGCCCGCAGCGGATCATTGAATTTCTGCAGTTTTCTGTCGGTAAACCGGTTGAGGTTGTGCATGGCAAACAGGTACAGAAAACTGATAAGAAAATGGCTTGCCTGGGGCTTGTTGTTCTGCAGCAGTTCTGCAGTATAGGTCAACGCGCCGCCGCCAAAACTCACATATATATTTGTCGCCAGAAGAAGCCAGAGCAGTTTGGAGCCGGTCTGTTTCAGCAGGCTTTCATCCTTGCCGGGCAAAGCCTCCAGGATCCTGACCACCCTGCTGATCATCCAGGTAGGTGTTGACGCCCCGGCCGTAACGCCCACGCGTTCATATTTCGCCAGCGCTTCGAGGTCCAGTTCGTCTTCTGTTTCAACCAGATAAACCGGACAGCCCATACCTTCGGCGATCTCAGCTAAACGCTTGGTGTTGGCACTGCTCTTGCCGCCCACAACAACCATGGCCTCCACCTCACCACAGAGGCTGCGCACCTCTTCCTGGCGCTTATGGGTAGCATCGCAGATGGTATTATAAACCTTACCCCCTGGAAAGCGGGCCAGGATAAGATTGCTCAATTCCTCAAAGATTGTTTCATCCTGGGTGGTCTGGCTTACAATTATATAGGGGGCATCAAGCTGCAGGCGCTCGATGTCTTCCCGGTTGCTGACTACCCGGCCGAGGCTGCCGGCAAAACCCATCAGGCCTTCAACTTCAGCATGATTACGGTCACCTATAATGACCGTTCCATATCCCTTGTTGAGGTACTTCTTGATAATTACCTGGACCTTGACCACATGGGGACAGGTTGCATCCCTGACCGTGGCCCCTGCCTTCTGGAGCTTTTCCTTGTCTAAAGGTGGAACGCCGTGGGCCCGAATGATTACCGTACCGGATTGCTTTGCAGGAATTTCCCTGAGGACCTTGACACCCCGCTCCTCCAGGAGATTGAGGACCTGGGGATTATGGATCAGGGGGCCGAAGGTGGATACCCCCGTATCCTCTTTGTGGATGACGTCCAGGGTGGTTTCCACAGCCCTTCTCACTCCCATGCAGAAGCCGGCACTTTTTGCTAAAATAACTTTCATTGCTTTCAGTCTTGATACGTGCAGCCGCTCTCCAGTCATGTGTATCTACAGCTGGAACAACCGGAGAGCAGTCCGGGTATTTTCAAAAAAATCTGCATATTAATACAAATGGTGAAGAAATTAAACTACCCGAATCTTCCATGATGTATTATCAAGAGTATTACATAAGCATTGTTACTGAAAAAGCATCCCTGCAACGATTAACCTCCAAAAAAAGGTGCGGTCATGATGAACAAGGATGAACTTTGCAAGAAAATCCAGGAACTTTATCCGGATATCGGGGCTTGCGGCATTGACGTTATGGTTGATTACGACAAGCGGCAAAATGCCTGGGTCGTAGACCTGAAAAAGGACAACCATGAATTAAAGCATTTCCTGGAAGATACAGATGCCGAAGCCTGCCTGGCAGGAAAGCAATGTGTTGCCCTGGGACTCGAAATTGCCCAGCTGGTAAACAACATCAAGGGCGAGCAGTTTTGATTGATTATTGTTCAACTGCACAACTATTTAACAAAGATTCATGCCTGATATCCGCCCATTAACCCTGTCTGACAGAGGCCTGGTTTCAGAATATCTGCGCCGTCATCCGCCTGAAATCTCCGAGCATACCTTTACAAACCTTTTCATCTGGCAGCCTTCAAGGCCCATCCTGTTTGCCGAGATAGACAACTCTCTTGTTTTTTTAGTAAAAGCTGCGCAACAAAAAGACAGGTTCATCCTTTTCGGCCCCCCGGCGGGTGAAATAACCATACCGGATGTGTTCGCCGCCTTTGGAGCCAGTGTTATCGGCGCTGTACGCATTCCTGACAGGGATGTGAAAAATATTCCCGCCCCCGGCCTTGTGGTAAACCCGGACCGGGATAATGCCGATTATGTTTACCGGGTGGAGGATCTGGCCGGGCTGACCGGAAGACGCTTCGCCAAAAAAAGGAACCACATAAAACAGTGCCTCAAGAAGCATGCCTGTGAATATCTCCCTATTACCAGGGGGCTTCTGGCAGAATGTGAAACCATGCAGGAAAACTGGTGCAATACCAGGGACTGCGGCCGGAATCCCGGTTTATGCAATGAAGCCAACGCCATTGCCGAGACCTTTGCCCATTTTGACAGTTTCGGGCTCATCGGAGGCGCCATAAGGGTTAACGGCACAGTGCAGGCTTATGCCATAGCCGAGGAACTGCATCCCGGTACCGCAGTCTGGCATTTTGAAAAGGCCATGGCGGACATTCCCGGACTGGGCCAGCTTATAAACCAGTGGTTTGCCAAGCACGGACTTGCCGATTTTGCATATGTCAACCGGGAACAGGATCTCGGTATCCCGGGAATACGCCAGGCAAAAAAAAGCTACTACCCCCATGCCATGGTTTACAAAAACTGTATCTCCCTGTCTGCTGACAAACCAATCACTGCCAAAAGCATCAAGGCTGAAGGGTGCGCCGCCCACGAACATTGATTCTCAAGACACTATTCTGTCACCCCGGTTGAAGCTGCCCCCCCTGCAAAGTTCTCTGTATATTCACAGTTGCCTGTAACGTGCACCCGCCCTGCACTGCCTTTCTATTTTCTAGCAATCGCCTATCAATTTTCAGGGGTTGTATTCAGGTTTGGCTCCAATTAGTTTCCAGCATGGCCAGGAGATAACCGCCCGGTGCCGGGTCTGTCATCCTGCAAAACCGCTTTACTGGAAAACAAAAATCATAACATGGAGATGGAAATGAAAAAGAAAGTATTGTCAACGTGTTGGATAGCATATCTGCTGTTTGCCGCTCATGCAGGGTCCGCCGATGTTACTGGTGACATCAACGGTGATGGTGTAGTCGGCCTTGAGGAGGTAATTTATGCTTTGCAGGTCACATCAGGGTTAAGGCCCCAGCTTTTATGCGGCAACGGTGTGGTTGATGCCCATGAAGAATGTGATGACGGCAATATCCTGGACAACGATGGTTGCAGTGGCGCCTGCTTGCTTGAAAACTGTATACGGCCCGCTGAAATCGTCATCAACGAAATAATGCAGGACCCTGTCTCAGTATCAGACAGTGGAGGGGAATGGTTTGAATTATACAACGCTTCGACACAGGCCCTTGATTTGCTTGGGTGTGTTCTGAGTGATAATGGATCTGATTCTCACACCATAGGTTCTTCATTCATAATACCTGCAGCCGGTTATGCTGTTCTGGCAAGAAACGGTGACAGTGAAATGAACGGCGGCATTACTCCTGATTATGTGTATGGAACGGATTTCACCCTGGGAAACCAGGCTGATGAAATAATTATCACCTGCTGTGAAATAATTATTGACCAGGTGCTGTATGACGGGGGTCTTTCATTTCCAGACCCGGCAGGAGCATCCATGTCTCTTGCCGGTCCTGATCTTGACAACAGCAACGGGCTGAACTGGTGTGTTTCCGGCGCTGTTTACGGGGCCGGCGACCTGGGCACTCCGGGCCTTGCAAATGACCCCTGTGCGCCGGCTGATTAGGGCGAGGTTTCCGGGCGATGTCTATGGCGCCACTGCATGTTATTTGAGCCAGCCTGGTAATGGTGTTAATTCTGCTTCAACTTTCATCTTTTTCAAGGGCAATCTGCAAAACCTCCTGAATGTCCTGCACCAGGTGGAACTTGATACCCTCTTTGACATTGTCCGGCAGTTCAATAACGTCCTTTTCATTAAGGTGCGGCAGGATAATATCCTTTATACCGGCCCGCACGGCAGCGATCACCTTCTCCTTAATACCCCCCACCGGCAGGACATCACCACGCAGGGTGATTTCACCGGTCATGGCGACATCCTTTCGTACCGGCCTGGAGGTATACAGTGAAGCCAGGGAAACCACCATTGCCACTCCGGCAGAAGGTCCGTCCTTGGGAATGGCACCCTCCGGTACATGGATGTGGGTGTCTGTTGCGGCAAAAACCGAGTCGGCAATGGCAAACTGGGATGCTTTTGAGCGCAGGTAGGTCATGGCGGCGGTTGCCGATTCCTTCATAACATCGCCAAGTTTGCCTGTAAGCGCCAACGCACCTTTTCCTGGCATTCTCGCTGATTCGATAAAGAGGATATCCCCCCCCACCGGGGTCCAGGCAAGTCCGGTTGCAAGTCCCGGCCCCCAGGTCCTGGCCATGATCTCGGGAAAAAAACGGATGGGCCCCAGGTAGTTCTGCAGATCCTGGGCATCAACAACGGTTTTCCCTGTTTTGCCTGAAACAATATCCTTGGCCACGCCGCGGCAGATGGCGGCCAGTTTGCGTTCAATATTGCGGACACCGGACTCCCTGGTGTAAGAGCGGATAATGCTCCGTATGGCGTCTTCAGTGAGTTCAAGGTCATCAGGCCTGAGACCGTGGGCCTCGAGCTGTTTTTCCACCAGGTGCTCTTTGGCGATCATAACCTTTT
>JAWVYE010000119.1:0-5690 GCA_033722905.1 Desulfobulbales bacterium | reverse complement strand
CTATCACTTCTTTGTCATAAAAAACAAGGAGCTCAATGCCTTTGCCGCCCCATCCGGTCTCATTTTTTTCCATAGCGGCCTGATAGAGTCCCTGGACAAGGAAGGGGAACTCGTCGGCGTCATGGCCCATGAGGTTGGTCATGTGGTAAGCCGGCACCTTGCTGACAGGATTAAAAGCAATACCAGAATTAGTGCCGCAACCTTGCTGGGAGTCCTCCTGGGGGTCGCCTTGGGGGCGGGTCCACTTTCCGAGGCCATCATAGCCGGTTCTACTGCGGCAGGACAATCAGCAGCCCTTTCCTTCAGCCGCCAGAATGAGGAAGAAGCTGACAGGCTGGCCTTTAAGTGGATGCAGGCGCAAAAACGCGACCCCGGCGCTATGGTCGATATGCTGCATGGCATGCACACCATGAACCGTTACCGCATTGGCTATATTCCGCCATACCTCTTGACCCATCCCGGCCCTGATGTACGCATGGGGTACCTGCAGGATCTCATTATTTTTACCGAGAACGGTCCCTATAAAAAGATTGACGAATTCCGTTTCCAGAGATTCAGAAGCAGGATAACTGCTTTGAGCGGCGATCCCTTAAAGCTCATTTCCTACTACCAGAGCAAGCTCAACAACTCTCAGCCGGACACCGGTCCTGCCGCCATGGACCATTATATTCTTTCACAGGTTTATCTGGCAGCAGCAGACTACGCCAATGCCGAAAAGGCCCTGTTAAAGACCCTGGAGTTTTTTTCTGACAGGCCCATTTTAAAAGCTGACCTTGGGGTCATATACTTAAAGTCCGGC
Organism: Desulfobulbales bacterium; assembly: GCA_033722905.1. GTDB lineage: Bacteria > Desulfobacterota > Desulfobulbia > Desulfobulbales > BM004 > BM004. The sequence continues at coordinate 4,891 of JAWVYE010000119.1, read as the reverse complement.
AGGTATGATGACGCAATCAAACTGCTGCAGGAAAGTAGAAGAATTGAGCGAAATAACTGGTATGCAAACTTTAACCTGGCAGCGGCCTTTGAAAAAAAAGGCAAACTGCAGGATGCTTCCTTGCTTTATGAAGAACTGCTGCCATTGATGCCGGATTATTCAAAACTTTATTATCAACTGGCCAAGCTGCAAGGAAAATTAAACAGAATAGGGGAAGGCTTTTATTATTACGGCTATTATTACTGGTATGAAGGCGATATGCAGAAGGCCGGATACCATTTTTCAAAGTCAATTGAACTCCTGGCAAACGACAGTCAGAAAAAAGGGGACGCGGAAAATATGCTCCGGAAAGTTGCCCGATTTGAAAAAAAAATTGGCAATAGATCTTCCAGGTGAGGCATACAGCAAGACATTAGAGCAGAATTTTTTTTTATTTCGTGTATAATTCTAAGTTGTTTTGCCAAGTGAGACAAAAGGCAATTTCTATACTTCATATTTTTTTGCTGAAAAGCAAAGGCAAGGAAGACATGTAATGACGCGCAGACGATTCCTCACATCCATTCTGCTGGTATCAATTATTGCGGTACTCTTTCTGCCTTTCTACACTAATTTCTTCCTCTATCCCTCATTTACCAGACATTTGCAATCTGATGCGGAACAATCTGCAATAGATCTTGCAAATCATATCATCCGTTATCTTGCGGAACCGGAGAACGGACTTGAGAAAAAGCATATGACCCGAGATTTCATCGATGAAGTTGACGAAATGCTTCTGGATCTCGGTTGTGAGAAAGTAAAGATTTTTGCACCAAGTGGTGAAATAATTTATTCCACTGACTATACAGACATAGGCCGGGTTAACACCAAGGAATATTTCAAACCTGTCATAGCAGAGGGCAAAAATTTTACCAAGATTGTCCAAAAGGACAACAAAACCGCTGAGGGACGTATTGTCTCTGTTGATGTGGTCGAGACGTATGTGCCTCTCAGGTTTGGCAACAGGATCGTCGGTGCCAGTGAAGTCTATTTTGATATTACCGAGCACCGGAAAAATGTCAATGCTCTCGTCCGGCAATCGTCCACCATTGTTTACCTTGTCACCTGTATATTGCTGATTGCCGTTTTTACCACCCTGTACAGGCTCAATAAGAATATGCTCGCCCGGGAGCAGGCAGAAAAACTTCTCGCACAGCACCGCGATCAGCTTGAGGCCCTGGTCAATGAGCGCACCATGGAACTCCGTAACGCTAACATGCAATTGCAGCAGGACATCAATAAAAGGAAATTGGCAGAAAAAGCCTTACGGGAATCCGAAGAAAAGTATCGCGGACTCATTGAGTCTGCAAGTGATGCCATCTTCGTCATTGATGCTGAAAACGGTAATATTATTGATGTCAACAAAAAGGGGACGGAACTGCTCGGCAGGTCTGCTGATGAGATTATCGGCATGCACCATTCAGGACTCCACCCAGATGATGAGATGGAAAAATATATCGAGCTGTTCAAAAAATTCGCCACCCACATCACCCCCCCTGATATTGCTTATCATGTCCTGCAAAGTGATGGCCAGCGGATACCCGTTGAAATAAGCACAAATATCATGATGCTGGGAGACAGGAAAATCATTCTGGGGATATTCAGGGACATTCGTGAGCGTCTGCTCCTGGAAGAAGAACTCCAGAAAGCCCAGCGCCTGGAATCAGCAGGAATCCTGGCAGGCGGCATCGCCCATGATTTTAATAATCTGCTCACGGCAGTTCTTGGCAATATTTCCCTGGCAAAAACTTTTAACGGCCTCGATGATAAAGTCTATCAGCGACTTGAGGAAACGGAAAAGGCCACCCTGCGGGCAAAAAATCTTACGCAGCAACTTCTGACCTTTGCCAAGGGAGGCATGCCTATTACCAAAACGGTTGACCTTTCCAATACCATCGTTGAGTCGGCGGAGTTTATCCTGCGGGGTACAAACATGAAGTGCGAATGTTATATTGCAGAAGATCTTTGGCCGGTTGATGCTGACGTGGGACAGATGAACCAGGTGATACACAACCTGGTTATCAATGCTTACCAGAGCATGCCGGATGGCGGCCCCTGCAGGCTTGAAGCAAAAAATATATTTATTCTGGAAGATGACCCAATCACGCTGCCTGAGGGCAGGTATATCAAAATTTCCATACATGACAATGGCACCGGTATTGCTCCGGAACATGCAAATAAGATTTTTGATCCTTATTTTACCACCAAGGCCAGCGGCACCGGCCTGGGGCTGCCGACCGCATACTCTATTATGAAAAAGCATGGGGGCTTGCTTACATTTGACTCTTTATTGGGGAAAGGCTCAACTTTTCATGTTTTTCTGCCTGCATCCAAGAAGACCTTACTCCCGGTTGAGGATGAAGCCCGGCCAGAACTTATCAAGGGAGAGGGCAGGATACTTCTCATGGATGATGAGGAATTCATCCGGGTTATAGCAACCTCACTCCTTGAACACCTGGGCTATACTGTTGATACGGCAACAGATGGAGAAGAGGCTTTAGAACTTTACAGAAAGGCTCAGGGAAAAGGTGAAAAATATGCCGCCGTTATAATGGATCTGACAGTACCCGGTGGTATGGGAGGTAAAGAGACTGTCAAGGAACTGAGGAAACTTGATGCGGATATAAAAACCATCGTATCAAGCGGCTATGCCAATGACCCCATCCTGGCGAAATTTAATGAGTTCGGTTTTGACGGCATGGTACCCAAGCCATATAAGGTGGAAGAGTTATCCCAGGTACTACATAATGTCATCCATGAAATTGAATAAAAAAATATTCCGGGCCGTTGCCTGTTTTTTTCAGCAGCCATCGCGATTCTGAAAAACTTATCCATGAAATTGCCAACCCAAACCGGTTAGGCCCGACCAAAAATTACAGACAATTTTCTTTACAACGAAAAGATAATCCGTTAATAAGCAATAAATCAGGTGCTCGTTTAAGAGCATGAAAGGGAACTCCGTGAAAATCGGAGACGGGCCCGCCGCTGTGACCGGGGACGAAATCCGCACAATGTCACTGTCTTTTTTATAAAGATGGGAAGACGCGGTTACTAGAATGATCCGGAAGTCAGAAAACCTGCCTGAATTAACTTTATGTATGCCTCCGTGGACAGAGGTACTGCGTATGATCTAGAGGATAAAAAAGGGAAATCCCCGGATCGATGGTGATCGGTCCGGGGATTTTTTTTTACCCGGACCCTTGATGACAAATTATGCAAGGAGAATGAAGATGAAACAGGATCAGGCACATTCGAAAATCACGCTTCTGTTTATCAAGGACTGGGATGGGTTTCAGGCAGCCATGCGGGAAGTGATGCGCCCTGCAGGTCGGCGGGAAAATGTCGCAGGGAGGGAAGGCCGATGAAAAAACTGTTTTACACAGGAATTGCCGCCCTAATGATCCTGCCCGGACCGGGGATGGCTGCTGAAAACGAAGATGAGAACATAAAGACCCTTGACGAGGTGGTGGTAACTGCCACCAAAGTTGAGGAGAAAAGAAGAGAGGTCCCCAACTCGGTAATTCTTCATGATCAGTATGATATAACAGATGCGCCAGTCTTCAGCATCGGTGAATTACTGGCCAATGATCCAGGCCTGGATTTTCGCACCCAGGGAGACTCGGGCGGCGCTGTGCAAACCATGCAAATTCGCGTCATGAGCGCAAACGCCACCCAGGTTTTTGTCAACGGCGTTAATATCAACTCGCCTTCACTTGGCCTGGCAGAACTGGGCCGACTGCCGCTTAACAGTATTGCCAACATCGAGGTTGTCAAGGGCTCTGGTTCCCTGTTGTACGGGACAGGCGCCATGGGGGGGACTGTTTCGATTTTCACCAGGCGGCCGGAGCACGAGATGGCAGACCTGCGGTTTGAAGGCGGTTTCGGCACCAATCAAACCTATCACCTGGGTTTTGCCAGCGGTCTTTATTTTAATGATTACCTGGGGTATTACCTGGCAGGTAATTATGATGAAACGGACGGGTTTCGCTCCAACTCTGACCTTGATCACAAGGATATCTCTTTGAACCTGGTCCTGGATAAAGGCGACAGACTGGACCTGAGCCTCTACGGCCAGTATCTGGACAGGGATTTCGGCAGACCGGGGGTTAAACCTCCAGCCGGAACTGCAACATTTTATGTCGATGATGTAGCTCTCTATGACAAAGAATCTGCCAGTCTGCTTGACAGGGGCGGCGATGAAGACGCTCTGCTTGTGCTGACAGCCAACAGCCAGGCAAGCGATATGCTGGACATAACCTTACTGGCAAGTATCAATTCCATGGAAAACTATAATTACATGCGTTATTTCAACAGTCTGACCTCGACATTGCCTGGACTTGAAAGCTGGACAACCAATACAGTTTACGAAATTGAAGGAGATGTTGATATAGTTTTTTCCCCGAAAGGAGACCTGCTCCTGGGAGCTGAATATATCAACTATGACTGGGAAAATGAAAGCATTGACCTTGACGGTTCCGGGGGCCGGCTTGCGGACAGCAGAAAAATCATCGATGAAAGTCTCCATAGCACCGGCATTTACGGAGAACTGCATTACCAGATGCTTAAACCCTTAAAGATATTAGCCGGGCTGCGTTATGAAGATAATTCCGGCTTTGGCAATGAAACCCTGCCACGCTTCGGCCTGGTGGCAACACCCCATGATGACTCTGTCCTAAAAATAAGCAGCGGCAAGCATTTCAGAGCACCGACCCCTAACGATCTTTTCTGGCCTGAAGATCCTTATTCAAAAGGTAACCCTGATTTGCTGCCGGAAACAGGCTGGCATACGGATGTTACCTGGGAGCAGACCCTCAATAATGACAAAATATTTTTTTCAGCCTCCTATTTTCACTGG
>JAWVYE010000118.1:0-5692 GCA_033722905.1 Desulfobulbales bacterium | reverse complement strand
AGAGTTGACCGCAGTCCTGCTGGTTTCAGATGAACTTTCATCCGGGCAATGGCAGCCGGGGTTTCACACAAAAGGTTTCCGGAAGAAAAGCAGGGAGATTCTTCATTTTCTGGCAGATTTCTGCGCCGGTTCACTCTCTTGACTGCAACTTATGTAAATTGACATTTATTTTCAAAAAATTTAATTGTGGACAATTCATGGCAGCAAACAAAAAACTTTACATGATCAGCCTTGGCTGCTCCAAAAACCTGGTAGACTCGGAGGTCATGCTCGGCCTGCTTGAAGACGACGGCTACCGGGTAACCGAAAAACCTGAGGATGCTGACCTGCTGCTGGTCAACACATGCGGCTTTATTGGTTCCGCAGTCCGCGAGGCTGTTGACGAAATACTGGAACTGGCCCGTTACAAGGAAAAGAACCCGGCTGCCAGGCTTGCTGTCACCGGCTGTCTGGTGCAGCGCTACGGCAGTGCGCTGGCAAAAGAACTGCCCGAGGTTGACCTGTTCATTGGCACAAACGGATTCCATAATATTGTGGAGCGGCTCCATGGAGCAGGACCTCCGCTGTCCCTGGCGCATTCCCTGGAGCACTCTCCTTTTTTAATGGACAGTTCCCTGCCGCGCAGGGTGTCCACACCACCGCACCGGGCCTATATGAAAATAACCGAGGGCTGCATCAACCGTTGCTCCTATTGCCTTATCCCGGCAATCCGCGGCAAATTGCGGAGCCGGCCCAGCGATGATCTTCTGACCGAGGCCCGCAGGCTGGATGCACAGGGAGTCAAGGAACTCACGCTTGTCGCCCAGGACCTCCTTGCCTATGGGCTCGATCTGGACAAAGAGACGAACCTCCTGGACCTGTTGCAGCAGCTTGTTGCCGAGACAGCCATTCCCTGGATAAGGGTCCTGTATCTTCATCCGGCCCGGGTTGAAAAGGATTTTTTGCACCTTATGGCGGCAACCCCTCGCATCCTGCCATACCTGGACATACCCCTCCAGCACGTGAACGACCGCATTCTGAAACTGATGCGCAGGCCTTACACTAAAAGCCGGATAGTCCGTCTGCTTGAAACCGTCCGCTCCATAGTCCCGGATGCAACCCTGCGGACTACAATGATGGTTGGATTTCCGGGCGAAACCGAGGAAGATGTTGCTGAAATGGCTGATTTTTTACAGGACCACCATTTTAATCATCTGGGTGTGTTTGCCTATGCAAATGAAGAGGGCTGTAAAGCAGCCTCCCTGCCGGGGCAGATTGCAGAACAACTGAAAGAGGAACGTTTGGGTAGGATTATGGAGCTGCAGGCGAAGATATCATTTGCAGCGCTGCAGAATCATGTAGGCAGGGTGGAGAAGGTTCTGGTGGAAGGCTTCAGTAAGGAATCCGAGCTGTTGCTGGAAGGCCGGACCAGGGACCAGGCCCCGGATGAGATTGACGGGTGCACTTATATTACCAGCGGGACCGCTGCGCCCGGCTCTTTTGCAGATGTAAAGATCACCGAGGCACACACCTATGATCTTGTTGGCGAGTTAGTGGAATAAGGGGCCTGTAAACGTTTATTTCTTATTGACCTTCTCACGCAATTCTTTACCGACCTTGAAAAATGGCAGCTTCTTGGGTGGAACCTTTATCTTCTGTCCGGTTTTAGGGTTACGCCCCTGGTAGGAACCGTACTGCTTTACCACAAAGGATCCAAAGCCGCGAATCTCAATATTGTCGCCCGTAGCGAGGGCATCGGTCATCGAATCCAATATGGTATTGGTGATGGAATCAGCCTCCCGCAAAGGCACATTGATTTCCTGGGACAATGCTTCAATTAATTCTGATTTGTTCATTTTTTTACTCCCCGAAGCAGTTCAAATTTTTCTGATGCTGCCTGTCGTACCAATCCATCAAACACAACCACCAGCAAAGGTATATATATATCAAGTAGTTAAGGTGTTGTAAAGGGGAAACTTTCTCCTTTGTTAAAAAGTACCCTGGCGCATGCCTGAGTTTACGGCCGGCAATTCTACTTCTTGAAAATCTTATTTAGGTCTCCGGGGCTCAGATAGCGGAATTTCCCAGGAGCCAGCCCCCCCAATTTCAGGCGGCCGTAAGCGGTCCTTTTCAGATGCAGCACCGGGTGTCCCACAGCATCAAACATTTTACGCACCTGCCTTTTTCTGCCTTCGTGGATAGTTATTCTTATCGTGGTTGCGCGGGCTTCCCTATGGAGAACCTCGATGTCGGCCGGCCAGGTTTTCCTGCCCTCCAGGTGAATGCCCCTGGCAAGTGCGCCCAGTTTTTTCGTATCGGGCCTGCCTTTGACCTTTGCCACGTAGGTCTTGTTTACCTCATGGCTCGGGTGGAGAATTTTTTGGGCCAGTTCACCGTCGTTGCTTAACAGCAGGGCCCCTTCGGTATCGAAATCAAGTCTGCCCACGGGGTATACCCTTTCTTTCACGTTTGGCAGCAGATCTGTTACGATGGGTCTTCCCTGGGGGTCCTGGACGGTGGAAAGATAGCCCGCAGGTTTATGCAGCAGAATATAAATTTTTTTCTCCCGGGATTCCACCGGAATTCCATTGCACTCTATCCTCTGGAAAGCCGGGTCAACCAGCACTCCCATCTCAGTAACAACCGTGCCGTCGACCTTGACCCTACCCTCTCTGATCAGCTCCTCTGACTTGCGCCGGGAAGCGATTCCCGCCCTGGCCAATACCTTCTGTAAACGCTCCTGCATAAAGATCATTTATTGTTGGAATACGCCAATATCCCAAGCTTATGGTTTTATCCGCTCTGCCTTCATGAATTTTTTTCGCGAGCAACTCCTATCGCCATTCCGGCGGCAGGATTTTCTGGATCCTGTCGTCAACTTTTTGTCTTGTATCCGGGTCAACCTCTAAAATATCGGTATACCATGGCTTCATCCGGCAATCAAAAACTATGGGCGCCTGGAGGCCGACGTGAAAGCGAACGACCGACTGCTCGGCACCGTGGATATCGGCAGCCGGTTCAAAGCGGGTCAAAAAGGTCCAGAGAAATTCCTGCATATTCAATGTCGCGGCCCGGGAGTCATCCACAAGAATGAGAACCTGCCACTCTGCAAAATCGGGCCACTTTGCTATTTCACGGGCCAGGCCGGGTTCTTGCTCATAACCGGGACCCTGGACAACAAGGGTGCCGGGAAGGAATGTTTTCGGGTTGCTGATATTTTCCGGCAGGGAGCGGTTGAATGTCTGCGGCAGCCTGCGCAGCGGCTCCCTGCCAAGGCCCAGAAGCATAGCCTTGGAGCCCTTGTTCACCGAGGGACCTGTATAATCCAGGGTATCCTGGGATACATTGGCAAATATAAATAAATCCTTTTGCCAATCCACCCGTTCCAGAACGTGCTGCCAGAGTTCTTTAAAGTTCTCCACATCAACATCTCCATCGGTGAGGATAAGAAACTTGGTCAGCGAAAGCTGCCCCTCTCCCAGGATCCTCAGACCGGCTGCAAATGCCTCACGCGGGTAGCGGTCCATGACCCTGGCAGCAGCCAGGCAGTGAAACCCTGTTTCACCAAAGGTTTTCAACCGGCGCACACCGTTCATAACAAGAGGAAACAGGGGCGTAAACAACTCCTGCAGAAAGTCACCAATGAAAAAATCCTCCTGTTTCGGACGCCCGACAACCGTGGCAGGGTAAACAGCCTTCCTGCGGTGATACATGTGCTGCACCTTGAAGACAGGATAATCATGCTGCAGGGAGTTATAGCCGTAATGATCGCCAAAAGGCCCTTCCGGTCTTCTTTCATGGGGCGGGACAAACCCGGTCAGGGCAAACTCCGCCTGGGCGACAAGGGGATGTCCGCCATGGGGATTGTTTACCATTTCCAGTTTTTTGCCCAGCAGCAGAGAGGCCAGAACAAGTTCCGGGATATCTTCCGGCAAAGGCGCGATGGCAGAAAGCATGAGGGCCGGAGGACCGCCAATATACAGGGTCAGGGGCAAAGGCTGGTTCTTCTGTTCGGCGGCAAAATAGTGGTTGCCGCCGCCTCTGTGGATCTGCCAATGTATACCGGCAGTAGTATCATCATAGCGCTGGATGCGGTACATACCCAGATTGTGCCCCCGGCCATCCGGGTGCTCGGTGTAGACGAGCGGTAATGTAACAAAGGGTCCGCCGTCGGAATGCCAGGAGGTCAGTAAGGGCAGGTCATCGAGCCCCGGCCGCTTTTGGACTTCAACAACGGGTCCGGAACTTACGGTTCTGGTGCCAATCTTCAAGCCCTGCAAAAAAAGGCTGCGCATTGACCAGAGCTTATCAAGGCTGGGGGGCATCAAGGTCTCCGCAGCCCTGACCAGGTCCTTTACGAACTGTTGGGGTCTGGAGCCGAATGCAAGTTCCATGCGGCGGCCGGTGCCGAACAAATTTGTGACCACCGGGAACTGACTGTTAACTACATTGGTGAATAGCAGGGCCGGTCCACCACGGGCAATAACCCTGCGGTGAATCTCGGCAATTTCAAGGTACGGGTCCACCCGGGCCTCAATTTCAAGCAGTTCAGATTCCTTTTTCAGGATATGCAGAAATGCTGACAGATCTTCAATTATCCCGGCACTCATTCGCCATTGCCCCCTGTAAACTGCTCCTATTCGCCCAGAAAAAGTGTATGATATTCTTCTTCCGTCAGGTGCTTCTGCATCATGGCGGTCAGAAAATCCACGGTGGCAAGAATATCTTCGTCCTGTAAACGCGGCACCAGGGCAGCCAGTACTTTCTGGTCGGTAAAACGGTGCAAAAACATGTGCAGTGATTGTTCATCCTTGCTCCTGCCAAACCCGAAAACGATAGCATGCGCAGACATGATTTCTAATCTCCGATTTTTTTCTGCTGTTCCCTGTCAACCATATGAATGGAAAGATTTTACAGTAACTTGCAGAGGATTTTTCTGGAGCGGGGCCCGTCAAACTCACAGAAAAATATCTTCTGCCAGGTACCGAGAACCAGCCTGCCGCCTTCTATGAAAACCGTCACCGAGCTGCCCATGAGCGATGCCATGATATGGGCCGGTGAGTTTCCTTCCAGGTGTTTATAGGGATAATCAAACGGAATTACCTTTTTGAGAACCGCCACAATATCATCGCGGACTGCCGGGTCTGCACCTTCATTAATGGTGAGACCAGCGGTTGTATGCGGATTGTAGATGTAGCAGACCCCGGCACCGATGCCGGACCGGGAGACTTCTTTCTGTATCTGGCCCGTGATATCCACAAATTCCATCCTGCTGCCTGTTGCAACTGCAATCGTTACTGTTCCCATAACCGGTTCCCCTGATGTCTTTATGTGCTCAATAAGTGATGTATAGCAATTAAGGGCAGATTTCAAACCTGTCTCCCTAGCCAAAGAATCTATTCTTATTCAAAGCAAGGTGTCAACCGCTTTGTCCTTATGCACGTTTGTTCAGGCCCAACCTTTGCATTAAGGGCAGCTGCAGAATTTTATAACATTTTTGTAATGTTTTCCCTTCCATTCCGTGCAATTTTGATGTATCTCTAGAAATGTTTTTGCTTAACAGGGATCTATCACACATAACTGCATCATCAGTCCAATGGGAAATGAGAATATCAACAAGGAACTTGAGGATATTACCTGCCTTTACGAGGTAACAAAGGTACTTGCCTCATCCACAGACCTGCAGGACAGCCTGGAACGTATCATGGAAGTT
>JAWVYE010000117.1:0-5693 GCA_033722905.1 Desulfobulbales bacterium | reverse complement strand
CTGATCAACGGTGAATAAACCTTGCCGCCGTAGCGCAGATGCGCAGTTACCGAACCGCCGCGTTGGGCCATGCCATGGACCTCGCTCTTCCTTGCATCCATGCCCGAGGCCAGCAGGCTGTAAGCCGTAACCTCGCTGGCCAGCAGGATACCCTGGCCGCCAACACCGCAAAAGAGAATATTGCCCTGCTCGCTCATTACTTTTCCTCCCGTATGGTGATGGCCTCAAACTTGCAGAGCTCCACACACTGGCCACAGCCGTTGCACAATTCCACACTGATCTCTGAATGGCCCTTTTGTTTTTCCTTGAAGCCCAGCTTCTTCCCCTCTTCAGGCGTTACCGGCACCCAGTGTATGGCCGGACAGCCCAGGCCAAGGCAGGCTTTACAGCCTGTACAGTTGGTTATCGTTGTATTGTAGGGCACCTTCACCCGTTTCTTTTCGGAGGGAATAAGGACGCAGGGGGCCTGGCTGATGACCACGGACGGTTCGTCCCGGCTGATCTCCTCCTTGAGGATCTTCCGGGCTTCACCTATCTTATGGGGATTGAAGGTGACCACGTTCTTGACACCTATGGCCCGGCAAAGCTCCTCAAAATCTAGCATTTGCGCCGGTTCACCCTTGATATTTGTTCCCGAGGCCGGATTTGGCTGCTGGCCGGTCATGGCCGTGATGCGGTTATCAAGGATGATGACCGTTGAATAGCTGTCATTATAGACGATATTGATAAGACCGGTAATGCCGGAATGGACAAAGGTGGAGTCACCGATGACCGCTACCTCCTTACCCTTGCCTTCATCACCCAGGGCCTTGGCCATGCCGTGCACTGACGAAACTCCTGCTCCCATACAGACACATGAATCCATGGAGGATAAGGGCGGCAGGAAACCGAGGGTGTAGCAGCCGATATCACCTGCGACAAACACCTTCTGCTTGGAAAGGGCATAAAAAAGACCGCGGTGCGGACAGCCCGGGCACATATTCGGCGGCCTGGGCGGCAGGGTAACCGGTGCGAACCTGGCAGAATCTTCCCCGGTAATCGCTTTTTTTATGATGGCCGGATTAAGTTCTCCTTCGGCCGGGACAAGATCCTTGCCATGGCAGCTGATGCCCATGGCCTTGATATGCAGCTCAAGAAATGGGTCAAGCTCTTCGACTATAAAAAGTTCATCCACCTGTTCGGCAAAGCTGCGGATCATCTTTTCCGGCAGAGGCCAGACCATGCCCAGCTTCAAAACCGAGGCCTCTGGGAAAGCCTCCTTGACATAAAGATAGGAAATGCCGCTGGTGATGAAGCCGCGCTTGCCGTCGCCCCACTCTATGCGGTTTTCCGGAAAGGTTTCAGCAAACTCGGCCAGCCTTTTCATGCGTTCGCTGACAAACTTCCGCCTGTTTCTGGCATTGGCCGGCAGCATGACGAACTTGGCGGCGTCCTTTATTATTTCCGGCGTAACGGACGAACTTGTCTTTTCACCCGGCGCCACCCGGCCCTTGACATGAGCGATCCGGGTAGTTGTCCGCACTATCACCGGGGTATCATAGCCCTCGCTCAGCCAATAGGCGGTCTTGAGAAACTCCTTGGCCTCTTCAGGGTCGCATGGCTCCAGCATTGGGAGCTTTGCGGCAAAGGCATAATTGCGGTTATCCTGCTCATTCTGGGAACTGTGCATCTCGGGGTCATCGGCATTGATAATGACCAGACCGCCGCGTATGCCGGTATAGGCCGAGGTGAACAGCGGGTCGGCGGCCACGTTCATGCCCACATGTTTCATGGTAGCCAGGGCCCTAACGCCGACAAAGGAGGCCCCCAGGGCAACTTCCAGTCCCACCTTTTCATTGGGGGCCCATTCCGTGTGCACCCCGTCATATCTTGCGAGATTTTCCATAATCTCCGTGGACGGGGTTCCCGGGTAGCCTGAGGCAACCTTCACCCCTGCTTCGTAAGCTCCCAGGGCCAGCGCCTCGTTGCCGGAAAGCCATAGTTTATCGGAATTTTCTGCTGTCACGTTTTTCCTCCTGTGATTCATAAAAAAGATGAAACCATTTACCCTGATTTCATCAACATTCATTATTTGATAGGAACAACTAGGTGAAAATACCCAAAGCCCTGTGAATGGGCAAGTATTTTTTAATGGGTATTGTACGGCGAATTGCTGATTTTCTCATCTCCGCCGGCGGTAAAATTCAGTTGATGTTTGCCAGGCAGTGCATTAATTTTAAACAAACGGGCGATTAACTCAGTGGTAAGAGTGCCATCTTCACACGGTGGAAGTCACAGGTTCGAATCCCGTATCGCCCACCAGAAAAAAAGGGTTACGGAGGATACCGTAACCCTTTTTCATGAAGCTGACGCCATATGGCAACCAGCTGTGTCAAAAAAACTATATCTGAATAAAAAGAAAATTTTGCCTCGGAGGCTTCTTATAGAACTTGTACTAAACTCAATAGTGCATATAAAGCTTCACTTTTGACATCCTTAGAAAAATATAAAACTAAACGGCCCCTATCATTTCAATCAAGGCTCCGGTTTCTTTCTGATGACCCGGGAAAAACTGGCAACCGATTAATAAGATCATGTATTTTCAAATGGTTTTTGGTCGTAGCCTATTGTTCTCTGGGAAGTCCCTTCAGAAAGGTTTTCTTCCTCGGCACTGTTGAAAGAATCCCCTCCAATACTCAGGGATGTTGCCATTGCAGTCTCTTTTAATTTAAATCTCAGGAGCATGGAGTAGAGTTCAGCCGACTGGGCCGAAAGCTGCTCTGCGGCGGCGGCTGATTCTTCCGCATTGGCCGAGTAGTGCTGGGTTATATCGTCAATCTGGGAAAGGCCTCTGTTAACCTGAACTATTCCTTCTGCCTGTTGGTTTGAGGACTCGGCAATATCATCAATGAGTTTTGCTGTTTCAATAACATCTTTGACAATCTTGTTGAGTGCTTCAGCCGTCAGAATGGCCATTTCACTTCCCCGTGAAGTTTTTTCAACCGAGCTTTCTATGAGCTGCGCTGTTTTCCCTGCAGCTTCAGAGCTCCTGGCGGCAAGGTTGCGGACCTCGTCGGCAACAACTGCAAATCCCTTGCCGTGCCTGCCGGCCCTTGCCGCTTCAACGGCGGCATTAAGGGCAAGAAGGTTTGTCTGAAATGCGATCTCATCGATAATTTTAATAATCTTTGAAATATTCTTACTGGCCTCATTGATCTCTTCCATGGATGAGACCATCTCCTGCATCAGATCATTGCCCTTTTCAGCCGCAGCCTTGGCCTGGCCGGACAGTAATTTTGCCTGGCTGCCGAATTCCGCGTTGGTTTTAGTTCTCCCGCCGATTTCCAGGAGTGAGCTGGTAATTTCTTCAAGCGCCGCCGCCTGCTCAGTGGCCCCCTGCGAAAGCGACTGGCTGGCATTGTTTACCTGCTCAGCACCTGAGTTCATTTGATTTGCTGCTGTGCTTATCTGGCCCATTACCTGATTGAGATTCAAGTTTGCCTCTGCAAGAGGTTTTTTTATCAGGCCTTTTGTTTCAAAAGTGAAATCACCGACAGCTAATCTATTAAAAGCGGCCAGAATCTCTTCTTCCATGTCGGTGGCAAAATTATCCATGGCTGCAGCCATAACACCTATCTCGTCTCTTCTTTTCATCTGCAGCCGGAACGAAAGATTCCCCCTGTTTATCTCCTCTATCATTGTAATGATCTTATTTATCGGCGTAGAAATATTAATTGAACTCATTACGGCGAATATCAGACCGACCGCTAATATTGCCAGGCTGACCAATAGCCCTCTTGCCTGGTTTTTCTTCTTTATGGCCAACAGTTCATCCATTTTTAAACCTATCAGCAGGGTGCCGACCTGTTCATTGCTGTCCCCTATTTGTCCTTTAATCGGGGCTGAAACGTTTAATATGTTTTCTGCAATAAAACTTGCCGTTTCTGCAGTGGAAAAATTTTTCATTATATCCTGGGCATTGTCTTTGTTATGTTCATAAAAGATATTATTCTCTGCATCAAAAACCACAATATAGTCCAGATTATCCAAGCTCCTGACACCAGCAAGGGCCTCTTCAACAGAACTCTGGTCCTCAAATTCCAGACCGACACCGACGCCGAATGAAACGGTACTGACAAGTGATTTGCTGTTCTCCTCCATGAGTGCAAGCAATTGTTTGTGCTGACCCGGTGCGATTACTAAAATGAGGATCAGGCAGACAATAATTGAAAACAAAAGAACCGGTAAAATCATCTGAGTCTTTATTGACTGGGAAAATGCAATTTTGTTGTCATCGGTCATCTTATTTATCGGCCTCTTGAACTTAGGGATATATGAGGGGCAAATGTTTATAAATATTACAAAATCTGACCTGGATACATGACTTCAGGTATCACTCAAATACTTTTGCGGCCCCTTTGATCAGCTCAGAATCTATTTCCAGATGCAGGTGCTCACTGGTTTTTTTATTGACTGTATAGGTTGCCTTCTCCGGATAAGCCATAACGCTGTCTGACGGGTTTCCGTCAAGATATTCCCTGATCAGCTCGGCGGCCTGTCTGCCAAGGCCCCCGTAATCAGCCTCAAGAGCATACAGGGCTCCTGCCTTCACCCAGGCGGCAGACAGCCCTACAAAGGGGATACGATTGCGGTGCGTAAAAAGAAGGACCATCTTCGCTGTTTTGCCGGAATAGATTATTTTATCAGGAATTGCCAGCAGAACATCAGCATTTTTGCTGATATATTTTAAGCCTGACTGTATTTTTGCAGCCGTGTCGGCTGCAAAGGCAATAATCTCCAGTCCCATTTCCTGGGCACTCTTATTTGCCTCTTTTACCCACTCACTATTGCGGGCAGGATCATAAAGAATGCCGATGCGTGTTGCCTGTGGCAGGAATTTATTTACCCAAAGCAGTTGGATTTCAGCAGGGAACTGCAGCAGTATACCGCTATGCTTAGGTTTTTTTTGCATGACATTGTCACTGAGCAGCATAGAGGCGACCAAGGGGCAGTCGGGATACTCGGTTTGGGCATATTCTGTTGAGCCGGTTCCCAGAGAAAAAACGGCGGTGGGCTTCCGGGCTTTGCTTCCGGATATAGCTTTGTAAGCATCGCTTTCCTTTCCTTGGACCGCATGGTGATAAATAAAATTGGCATCTGGGAAATACTGCGACAGGCTTTTTTCAAAACCTTTCCGTGCCTGGACATACGGCTCTGATTCCTGTGAACTCAGGATCAGGAACAATGGGGACTCCCGGGCACCGGCAGTCAGGGTATTACAAAACAATAGCACCAGCAGCAGGCAGACCCAGGACTTCACCTTTCGAAAGAAGCTGCACAACGTAACCTTTTTCATATGTAAATTTTATTAAAAAAGATACGTGAGTTTCAGGCGATAGGTGCGGCCGTCCTGGGCAATTTCATCCTGGAAATGCTCAACGCCGCCTGGATCGGAATAATCCTCATCAAAGAAATTATAGACTCCGACAGAGACATCCAGGTTATTCCACAATCTTTCCCCGAAAAGGGTGATATTGGTGAGAAAAAAATCGTCGGTGTACGTATCGAACTCTTCCTCATTTTTTTCCCGGAACAGGTTTCTCCGTTCACTGATATACAGCTGTTCAAAGCCCAAAAAGATCTTGTCCCGCCACAAGGGTGCGACCACATGGAGTTTCACTAAATGCTCAGGCGAATTGGGCAGCTCCAGCCCG
>JAWVYE010000116.1:0-5722 GCA_033722905.1 Desulfobulbales bacterium | reverse complement strand
GTCCTGCAGAACCCGAAGTATTTCAAACCATTTGAAAATTTTACCAGGCTGCTGCCTCTGCCATCCTATACCTCATTTGACCCCACACCATTTATCGGCCTTTTTTTTCCTTTGTTTTTCGGTTTAATTCTCGGTGATGCCGGCTATGGCATCATTCTTCTGATAATTGCCGCTGTTGCATCCCGCCTTGTCAAAAAGAATCAATTGCTAATGGATGGGATCAGCATTCTTAAGGTCTGCTCCCTGTATGCCATTATATTCGGTATTCTCTACGGTGAATTTCTGGGCGACTTCGGCCATACCGTTCTGGGCATGAAACCGTTGTTCATTGACCGGCAGAAACATATTATTCCAATGCTCTATTTTACCATGGCCATCGGCCTGGCCCATGTATCCCTGGGTTTGGCTTTTGGAATTGTCAGTGCTCTGCGGCGGCAGACAAAAAAAGAAGCGCTGGTGAAGTTTTTGAATATTATTTTTATTGTTCTCATTATGTCTTTAATCATAACGTTTATCGGGTATATCCCTGAACTGATGACCCGGCCGTTGATTATCACCATCCTTATACTATGCCCCCTGCTCTTTTTTTCCGGTGGCCTTCTCGCCCCTCTTGAGCTCCTCAAGAATATTGGCAATATCATTTCATACGTCAGGATCATGGCAATTGGTCTTACTTCAGTACTTTTAGCCAATATAGCCAACCAGCTTTCAGGATTAACCGGTGATATAATTCTCGGTTTGATTATCGGCGGAATTATTCATCTCATTGGCATAATAATTGGGGTTTTTTCTTCATCCATTCATTCTCTCCGTCTTCATTATGTTGAGTTTTTTGACAAGTTTATTGAGCTGGGTGGCCGCAAATACAAACCTTTTTCCTCCTCGCAGAAGAATGACACTGCGGCCGGCATGAAAAAGACGAAGAATGAACAGAAGGCAAATCTGCATGAAAGCCCAAGCAAGTCATCATAGGATCAATTTCAAGAGAAAGGAGGTTGCGCATGGACAAAATACTGATAGCTTTTGCAGCAGCTGTGGCAATTGGCCTGCCTGCCGTTGCCACAGCCTGGGCCCAATCTAAAATCGGGGCCGCCGGGGCCGGCAGCCTGGCCGAAAAACCTGAACTTTCAGGAACAATCATTATTCTGGTGGCAATTCCTGAAACCATGGTAATCCTGGGTTTTGTCGTGGCGGTCATTATTCTGCTGGGAGGGTAAAGGAGTTGGGGCTTCAGGAACTGTTGGACAGTTTGCGGGCAAATGAGCGCCAGCAGATCGATGCCATCTGGCAGGCGGCAAAGGACGAGGCTGAAAAATTACGCCAGCAGGTGGATGAGGCAACAGCCGAAATCACTAAAAAACATGCAGAAGAGCTCGACTCTGCCTGCCAGAAATCCATGCGCTCCATTTACAGTGAGACGGAAAGCAGTGTCCGGACCAAAAAACTCTTTGCCTATAACGCCCTTGAGCAGTCTTTGAAAAAAACCGCCAAAGATCTGCTGCCGGCTTTGCGGTCTGAAAACTACGAAGGTGAATTTGCTGGCCTGGTGGCTGAAATCCCCGAGGAGAAATGGGAAAAAGTTGTTGTTAACTCCGCTGACGTCAACCTGGCGGCAAAGTTTTTTTCAGCAGATATCATTGAGGCAACCCCTGACATCAGCGGCGGCCTGCTGGTTACAACTGCAGAAAGTGAAATGGTGATTGATAATACATTTGAAAAAAGACTGGAAAGAATATGGCATCGGATTCTGCCTGCAATCATTGCCAAACTGGAACAACGGTATGAGCAATCAGTTTCTTCTCAAAACACTTGATGCATGTGAGTATCCTGCGGAATTCCTTGTTGCGCGCCTGTTGGGCAAAAGGGGTTCTCTTTTCCGGAACTGGGAATTTCTCCTGAGCAGCAGCGATGCGGTGCAGAGCCTCCAGGACTCACCATTTTATCCTTACTTAAGAAGATATGCTGCAGCTGGTGTCTGGCATTTTCTGCGCGATGAACATTTGTGGATTTACAGAAAAATGAATCCCTCCCTGCGGAAAAGTTTCACCCCGTATTTTATATTTCATGAGATAAAAATCCTGCTTGTCTGCCTCCGCCTTTTACATGCCGGCAGTGAACGAGAGCCGGTTTTGCAGGAACTGCATAACAGCCTTTTGCATGGGGCCATAGAGGATATTCTGACCAGCGCTGATGACTTTGTCACAATGTTGCATGGGCTGGAAACATACCTCAGCCGCCATTCTGACATTTTTCAGGGATTCTGTGCACGGTATGAGAAAGAAGGTCTGGCCGCACTCGAAATTTTTATCAGGAATTCCTTTTTTACCTATATTTTTTCCCTGAAACAGCCTGTTCAATTGCTGGTTTTTATGCAGGACATGGTTGATTTTCATAATTGCCTGGCCCTTGCCAAGGCCATTCGCTGGCATTCAGAACCTGAACCGGACTTTATCCCCGGTGGTAAAACTGCCCTGGATATTTTCCGCAAAGCATATTTCAGCAAAGAGATGACGCCGCTTTTAAGAGTTGTGGGTTTACAGGATTACCCGGAAGCAGACTCAACTCCGCAGGAACTCGAGACTACCGTACTGACCTTGATAACCTTGAAACTTAAACGAAAATCTTACCAGAGAACCGTCACGGGAGACATACTTTTTTACCTGTGGCTGCAGTATTGTTACACAAGAAATATCAGCATGATTCTGCACACCATCCAGGTGGATGATGAACTGGTCAGAAAAAGTATGGTCGCATGAATAAAAGAATCATTTTTTTTACAGGAAAAGATGCCAGGTATGGTTTCAGCCTGGCTGGTTTTGAACAACATATCTGCACAGATGAGAATATAGTGCCTCTCCTGGAGGAGTTTATTCAGAAAAAAAAGTATGGCCTTTTTGTTATTGACGAAAGGCTGGTAACCGAGAGTATAGACAGCTGGATGCGGGACATGGAAAGAGGTGCTGATATTGTTTTTGTAATAATGCCGCCGCCCCTGCAGACAGAAACAGTAAGAGAAGACTATGCCGTGCGCCTTTTGCGTAAATCAATAGGCTATCATGTTCAATTGAATATATGAAGACAGGCAACCAGGGCAGAATTATATCGATTTCAGGGGCAACAGTCCGCACTGACCTTGCCGGCCTGACCCTTTTTGAAAGGGTTTCCGTAGGGGAGCATAATCTGACCGGGGAAGTGGTCAGGCTGGAAAAGGATTGTGCTGTTTTGCAGGTTTATGAAGATCCGGCTGGTCTCGGTCTCGATGAACCCGTCCGGGGACATGGTGTTTCGCTGGCTACCAAACTTGGACCGGGACTGCTTTCCGTCATGTTTGACGGGCTGCAGAGGCCACTTGACGGGCTTCTTGAGAAAACAGGACCTTTCATTCACCCTGTCCATCTCCCCTCTTCCCTTGATCCCGAGAAACGTTGGTTGTTCACTCCTCTTGTCAGTGAGGGTGATACGGTTTCCGCCGGTGTCAAGATCGGTTACATTGAGGAGGGCCCATTTCAGCACCCCGTTATAATTCCACCCGATAAAAAGGGGAGCGTGCAGGAAATATACCGGGGCGAAATAACCCTGGATACCCCCATATGCCGGCTGGACGACGGCACGAAGATCTTATGCTTTCATGACTGGCCCATGCGTATGCCCCGTCCGTACAGGAAAAAAATCAACCCCCAAAAGCCCGTAATTACCGGGCAGCGCATAATTGACTTCCTGTTCCCCCTGGCGCGCGGGGGTACATCCATCATTCCCGGCGGCTTCGGGACCGGCAAGACAATACTGGAACAGACCATTGCAAAGTACGCTGACGTCGACATAGTCATATATGCCGGATGCGGAGAACGCGGCAACGAGATGTCGGAGCTGATTGAAGAGTTTCTTGAACTGGTTGACCCCCGCACCGGTTGTAAATTAATGGACAGGACTGTTCTTATTGTTAATACCTCTAATATGCCTGTTGCCGCCCGGGAGGCATCGATCTACACGGCTGTGACCGTCGGGGAATATTATCGCGACCTTGGCTTCGATGTCCTGCTCCTGGCCGATTCAATCTCACGCTGGGCCGAAGCCCTGCGGGAGATCTCTTCATCACTGGAGGAAATGCCCGGTGAAGAAGGATACCCGACATACCTGGCCTCCCGGCTCTCTTCATTTGTGGAGCGGGCCGGCGTTGTGGAGACATTATCCGGCGACATTGGCTCTCTCAGCATGATTCTTTCGGTCTCGCCTCCAGGTGGCGATTTTACCGAACCGGTAACCCAGGCTCTCCTCAGGACCTCCGGATCGTTCCTAATGCTTGACACCAACCTGGCTAACAGCAGACATTTCCCGGCAATCAACTGGATGCAGAGTTATTCTCTGTACCAGAATATCCTGGAGCCCTATTTCCAGAAAAATGTTTCTGAAGATTGGGAAGGCATGCGTTCACGCTGCCGGGAAATTCTCCACAAGGAGGAATCACTGAAGGAAATCATGGAAATTGTCGGCATCGAGGGTCTGCAGGAACAGGATAGACTGGTTATGGAGATAGCGGCAGGAATACGAAATAATTTCCTGGCCCAGAATGCCTATACTGATGATGCCTTCTGCGAACCTGAGAAAGCTCTAGAAATATTGCGTTCAATTACGGCACCATACATTTCAGATCAAGGAAAACCGGGAAAACCTGAAGATGAGACTCTCTGAGCACAGATACAGGACCACATCCAGAATAGCCGGTCAGCTGCTGCATGTTGAAAATGTCCATACCGCACGTATTGGTGAAGTGATAGAGATTTCAGGGCCGCATGACTTCAAACTTGAAGGAGAAATCCTTGAAGTTTTCAAAGGCCATATTCTCGTCCAGCTCTTTGGCGAAACCAGGGGGTTGAATACACGGAATATTGAAATTATCTTTACCGATTCGATAAGACAGGTTCCATTGACCCGGGATATTTTAGGCAGAATATTCAACGGTTCATTTGAACCACTTGACGGATTGCCCATGTTTTATGCTTCTGAATACCGTTCTGCCAGGGGTCATCCTATAAATCCTGTTGCCAGGCTTCGGCCTGAAGAATTCATTGAAACCGGGATTTCAGCCATAGACGGTCTCAACACCCTCGTAAAAGGACAGAAACTGCCGATTTTTTCCTGCGCAGGCCTGCCGGCCAAAGAGCTGGTGGCCCAGATTCTGCAGCATGCCAGGTTGCGGGAAAGCTCCAAAAAATTTGCCGTTGTTTTTGTTGCCCTCGGCCTGACATTCCACGAATATTCTTTCTACCTGGAGGCCCTGAAAAATATCGAGTCTGAATTTGTCGCCGTTATCAACATGGCTGACGATCCTGTCATGGAGCGGTTGCTGGCCCCCCGTTTTGCTTTAACAGTGGCTGAATACCTGGCTTTTGACCACGATATGGACATTCTGGTGCTGGTGACGGACATGACCAACTACTGTGACGCCCTGCGGGAAATATCCAATGCCCGGAAAGAACTTCCAGGGCGCCGTGGGTATCCCGGCTACATGTATTCGGATCTTGCCTCCCTTTATGAGCGGGCAGGCCGGATCAGGGATTCAGCGGGTTCCATAACGATGATCCCGGTTATTACTATGCCCGAAGATGATATCACTCACCCCATTCCAGACCTGACAGGGTATATTACTGAAGGCCAGATTGTTTTAAGCCGCGAATTACACCAAAATGGAGTTTTTCCTCCAATTGATGTACTTCCAAGTCTT
>JAWVYE010000115.1:0-5739 GCA_033722905.1 Desulfobulbales bacterium | reverse complement strand
CTCATATACTGCACCGATTTTATCCTCCATGAACCGCACCTGCAAACGTTCGGTCATCTCACGCTCGGCTGATACAGCCCCCCTTTCCCTGGCCGAGAGAAAATCCCCGGCCTGCAGCAGATAAGGTGCAGGCGAAGCGCCTGCACTCTTCTCTTTTGTCAGCATGCTCAGCAGGGTGCGATGCACGATCAGGTCGGGATAGCGCCGGATCGGCGAGGTAAAATGACAGTAATAGACGGCAGCCAGTCCGAAATGTCCGACATTCTCCGGGGCATAGCGGGCCCGCTGCATGGTGCGCAGCAGGATATTGTTGACAATATATTCTTTCGGGGTTCCGGCCACAAGGGCGAGAACCCTGCCGAACCATTTAGGTGAGCCGCCGTTGGCCGGGATTTGCAGCCCTAAAGACCTGGCGAATGTCGTAAACTCCTCAACCTTTAGATCATCGGGGGATTCATGAATCCTGTAAAGTGTCGGCATATTCCTGGCTGCCAATGTTGCTGCAACAGCTTCATTGGCAGCCAGCATGAATTCCTCAATGAGCTTGTGGGCCATATTGCGTTCCGCCCTGATGACATCCGCCACCCGGTCATCTTCATCTATCAGGACCTCCGCCTCCGGGATTGAAAAACCGATACTGCCGCGGGAAAGCCTTATCGCCTCCAGGGCCTCTGCCAGTTTGGCCATCCCTTTGAGCTGGTCCAAAATATCACTGTATTCACCGGTAAGCGCTGCGTCTTTGTCCACCAGGATCTGCTTGACAATTGTATAGGTCAGCCGGTGATGGCTGATAATAATACTCTTGCTGTATTTTTGGCCCAGCCTCTTGCCCTTTGCATCAAATTCCATTATCGCGGTAAAAGCCGGCCGCGGTTCATTGGGCACCAGGCTGCAGAGATTATTTGAAAGGCGCTCGGGCAGCATCGGCACCACCAGGTTGGGAAAATAAACGCTGGTGCCCCGTTCATAGGCTTCCCTGTCCAGGGCGGAACCCGGTTTCACGTAATAGCCGACATCTGCAATGGAAACATAGAGGCGCCAACCCTTTGGGGTTTTCTCCACTGCCACGGCATCATCAAAATCCCGAGCTGTTTCACCGTCAATTGTCACGTGCGGCACGGCGCGTAAATCAAGACGCCCTTTTTCAGCGGGCATGGCATCGGGGTAATTATCCGCTTCCTGCAGGGCCCTGTCGGAAAATTTATGCGGCAGGTTGTGCTTGCGGATAACAATCTCGGCCTGGACCCGCAAATCGTGCGGGTCACCCAATACTTCAACAATACGGCCTTCCGGGTTGCGCTTGCCGTTTTTGAAGTCCATGATTTCTGCGACTACAGCATTGCCATTTCTGGCACCGCACGAGTCTTTCGTATGAACCAGGATATTGAAAAGAAAGCGGTCGTCTTCCGGAATAACCAGGCCTGTCTGCCTGCCTGCCTGATAGGTGCCGACGATAAGCTGCGCCGCCCGGTGGATTACCTTGATGACTACGGCCTCGCTTCGTTTGCGCTGTTTTCTTATGACCCTGAAAAGGACCCTGTCGCCATGATGGGCGCTCCCCAGGTTGTCAGGCGAAATAAACGGGTCATGGCGTAACGATTTAGCTGCCTTACGGGCAGGCTTGCCAGGCGAATCTCCGATAATGGCAAACCCGAACCCTTTCGGGTGGACCTCCACAACCCCTTCCACAAGATCATCCTTATGGGCAATGGTGTAAAATGTGCCTGCTTTCTTCCTCCTGGGACAGCTTATCAGGTCGCGCCGGCACATGTCTGTGAGCAGGTTGGCTATTTTTTTTCGGTCTTTACGGGCAAGGGAGAGTCCGCCCATGATAGCGGTAATATTCTGCGGCTCATTTTGCTTGTGCAGATAGGCGAGAACCTCCTGCTCCAGAAAGTCCGGACGGGCTGCGCCAATTATGCTCTTTGGTTTTTTGGCCCGGAGATAATTGCCGTTTGCCGGGCCGCTCTTTCTGAACCTTTTCTTCCGGAATCCTTTCTGTCTTCTTCTCATAATTACTAGGCCGCAGGGACCTGCACAGGGCCTGTCTCCGGCATCAGGGATATTGGATCATTATTTCATGCCGGAGTATG
This sequence comes from Desulfobulbales bacterium, assembly GCA_033722905.1. GTDB lineage: Bacteria > Desulfobacterota > Desulfobulbia > Desulfobulbales > BM004 > BM004. The sequence goes on along the minus strand of JAWVYE010000115.1, from coordinate 3,646 downwards.
GCATATGGTCTTTATAAAAGTGTTATTTTCCGAAAAAATACTTGTCCGGTTGATAACTCAGTGTTATTAAATTATTTTTTAGATAAAGCACTACATACCATATCACAATACTAAGCAGAATACACCTGCCACGTGCATGCCGAAGAAAGAATTTGATATTGCCGCTTATAAAGAAGTGATGGTCAGGCACCTGGGTGACCCGGATGGTAGTGCCAAAGTTTTCTTTGAAGCTCTGGATTTCGCAGAAAAAGCACACGCCGGGCAATGGCGCAAAAGCGGCGATTCCTATATCCTGCATCCCTGCAATGTAGCCAGGATTTTAGCCGAAGAAATGGAGATCAGGGACCCGGAAATTCTGGCAGCCGCGCTCCTGCATGATACCGTTGAGGACGTAAGCGAAGTTACCACGGAAATTATCGGCGAACGTTTCGGCAAAAATGTTGCTGCCATTGTGGACGGCTGTACCAAAATAACCCATTTTCTGGGTGACAAGCAGACCTTTTATAAAATGGTGCACAGAAAAATATTTTCCGGTGCAGCAGCCCGGCTCGAGGTAATGCTGGTAAAACTGGCGGACAGGCTCCACAATCTGAGAACCCTGGAAGCTATGCCCAGAGACCGCCGCCAGAAAGTGTCTGATGAAACCCTGGATATTTACGCGCCCATGGCCAGAGTAATGGGCCTTTTCAGCCTGAAGCGGGAACTTTACGATCTGGCCTTGAAATTTAAATTTCCCAAGCAGAGCAATAAAATCCTGGCCCAGATCCGTAACATGCTGAACTCATCCGAGGTGGAGGAGATTGCATCGACACTTCGCACTGATCTCCTGGCAAACGGGATAAAAGTAGAGATAACGCCCAGGGCTAAAGGTCTCTGGGGGTACTTTGATCCGGTGCACAAAGTCCTGGCCAAGGCCATAGAGCACCCCATGGAATTTATTGTCCTGGTTGAGGACATTGAGTCCTGCTACCGGGTACTCGGGCTGGTCAATCAGAATTTTCCTCCCATACCGAGGACAATACGCGACTTTATTGCCAATCCGAAGCCCACCGGCTACCAGGGTCTGCATGCCCGGGCCAATATCAAGGGCATGAATTACCTGTTTAAGATCCGCACCCCGGACATGGCCAATACTGCCCAGAAGGGTATCATCAAGGCCTGGTCAGAACATAAACCGGCCGGTCAGTTTGAAAAAATGCTGCGGGAGATGTTTGACCTTCTGGGCACGGAAGAAGGATTTTCCCCCCGTGAGATGATCGCTGCCAGCGGCAAAAAGGAAATCTATACATACACCCCGAAGGGAGACAGGATATGCTTACCCCTGCAGTCCATTGTCCTTGATTTTGCCTACCAGGTTCATACCGGCGTCGGCAAACGCTGCATTGCAGCTATCATCAAGCGTGAGAGGGTCGGGCCGGACCATATATTGAAAGACGGGGACCGGGTTAAAATTGTTCTCCAGAAGGAACCGGTGCTCTTTGAACCGCGCTTGCAGGAGCTCTGCAAGACCCCCAGGGCCCGTTCCGGGCTTGCCAAGGGTTTCCGCATACGGCGTCAGGCCCTGGCTGTTCAATTCGGCAGGGAACTTCTGGAGCAGGAATGTCAGCGTTACGGGCTTTCACTGGATGATCTCCTGAAATATGAGGCTGAAATCCTGCAACAGCTTGGCTTTACCTCATTGGAACAGCTGTTTTTAAATGTCGGTATTGCCGTGGTTTCCTACCGGGAGTTACGCCACAACATAATGGCAGTGCTGCCCGACGATATACCTGTCAAGAAGCCTTCGGGCCGGGGCCTGAATGTAATTTCTCTTGCCACTCTTGATCCGGCTGTTATCAAGTTTTCAGCCTGCTGCAAACCAAATCCGACAGAAAAAGCCCTTATCGGCATCCTGAATGAACGGGGCATTTCAGTGCACCAGAAAACGTGTGAACGTTTTCGTTCATTAAAGGTGAGACGCGAGGATGTTGTGGAGGTAAACTGGAAGCTTAAGGAAACCCAGGTTGTAAAAGCCCAGCATCTCTATGTGCCGGAGGCCACCAGAAACAGAATATTCATGATGCTGTCCGTGGCCCCGGATAAAATGAAGGTTGCCGATATTTTAGTCCTTTCAAGAGTTGATGCGAAAAAACCTGCCTGGGAAATAAATTTTGCGGTGGCCAACCTGCACGGCCTGAAAAGCATCCTGGCCCATTTTGACAAATCGGGCCTGGTATATGAATTCGTTATTGAACAGTAGTTTTTTCTTCCGGAGCCGCTGAGCAGGTGCGCATTGAAAATCTCCCCTGCCCGGTCCGGGAAGCGGGCAGGAATTATAAAGCCGGTGGCAGACATGATCCTGCAGAAACGGTTGCTCACCTGCGGCAAATAAAATCCATATCGTCTTGCATGTTGTTGCCGGTTAATACTCAAAATATCATGAAGTAAGCCATGGACCACGAAGATATAAGGGAGATCCGCATCGATCCCATCGTGCCGACGCAATCAGTACTGGTTTCAACAGCCCGGGGGAAAAGGCCGCGCAAGGCTGAATCGCCTGTGCCAAGGGATGAGCGTGAGTATGTAAAGGCCTGCCCTTTCTGCAGAGGCAATGAACACCTGACTCCGCCGGTGTCCTTTCAGGTTCCCGCCACGGGAAAATGGGACATACGCATAGTTGAAAACCTCTATCCGATCCTTGACGACGATCCGCTGCCGCCGGGATTGCCGCCCGGGATTCAACAGGCCATAGAGGGATATGGACATCACGAGGTCATCATTGATCACGCCAACCATGGCATCACCCTGCACCAGATGAGCAACAGGCATCTGGCCCTGCTGTTGGGAGTTTACAGGGAACGCATGCACTCCCTGTACAAAACCGATGCCAGGATCAGGTACATCCTTGTTTTTAAAAATTTCGGCAAGGCTGCCGGCGGCAGCATGCCCCATACCCACAGCCAGCTCATTGCCATGCCCATCGTACCGCATAATGTGCAAAGTGAACTGGAGTGCAGTCAAGCCTACTATCACAAAACAGCAAGCTGCATATACTGCACCCTGATTGACGAGGCAATGTCCCTGAAAACCACGATCTATGACCGGCGTTCAGGAGAAAAACACCAACACTACGAAACCGCAAAATATGTTGTTGAACAGGGAAAAAAATTTATTGCCATCAAACCGTTTGCCAGCCGTTACGAATGGGAAGTCCACATTCTGCCGCTAAAGCACCGAAGCGATTTCCTGCAGGCCACTCCTGAAGAGCTGGAGGATTTCGCCTGGGTTCTCAAACGCACCATGACCCGCCTTGCAGCAGTTATCGGGGAGGTGCAGTACAATTATTTTCTCCACACGGTGCCCCACATTAATAACAGCGGCGACTTTGCCCGCAGTTTTCACTGGCACATTGAAATATGTCCGCGCACAAGCATACCTTCCGGGTTTGAGATGGGCTCAGGTCTCTTTGTCAATACTGTCAGCCCTGAAGCTGCTGCTTTAAAACTCCAGCAGGCCCTGCCCGGGGAAATCCCCTGATAGCACCCGGGGTGGGCTTACCGGTAAGAATTGATGTCTGATGCCATTTCCATAAAAAAAATAATGTTGCTGGCTGTCCTCTTGCTTGCAGTCTATATCGGCTGGAGTCAGTTCAACCGCCCGGACGATG
>JAWVYE010000114.1:0-5797 GCA_033722905.1 Desulfobulbales bacterium | reverse complement strand
GACTGCCGGTGAAGAGAAAAACAAATCCAGCAAGCAGGCTTTCGCCATTACTTTTGGGGGGCGAAATGATTTCAAAGCCGAAATTCAGAAGCTGTGCCAGCATTTGCTTAACATCGGGGTCCTGGAAATATTCAACAATGCTTTGCGCTGTTTGCGGCCCAATCCCTTCCATATCGAGAAGTTCCTCTTTGCTGGCCAGCATGAGATTCTCCAGCGAGTCGCCGTAATGTTCAGCGAGTATCCCGGCTACCTCCGCACCGACATACCGGACTCCAAGCCCACTTATAAGCTTTGCCAGGGTGGTTTTGCGGCTTGCCCGGATGGCGGCGACAGCATTAGCGGCTGATTTTTCAGCCCAGCCTTCCAGAGCAGCAAGGTCGGAAACCTGCAAACCGTATATATCCGGGATATCCTGCACAAGTTTTTCTTTATAAAGCTGCTCCATTGCCTTTTTGCCAAGGCCTTCAATATCCATGCCTGCTTTTGAGGTATAGTGGATAAGCAACCGCAGCCTCTGGGCCGGGCAGTGCGAATTCAGGCACCGGGTTATGGCCTCGTTTTCAGGCAGTATGAGTTTGTGCCGGCACTCGGGACAGTTATCAGGTATTGCGACAGCTTTTTCCTGGCCGGTTCGCAATTCCTGCAAAGGTTTGACAATTTCCGGGATGACATCGCCGGCCCTTTGCACAAGAACATGATCACCTATCTTGAGGTCTTTCCGCTTTATTTCTCCTTCATTATGCAGGGTCGCCCGGCCGACTGAAACGCCGCCGATATGGACCGGTTTCAGGATGGCCACCGGCGTTACGGCTCCGGTGCGGCCCACCTGGAATTCAACTCCCTGCAATATGGTAGTGGCCTGGGTGGCAGGAAACTTCACCGCGATGGCCCATCGAGGGCTGCGGGCCTTGTTGCCGAGCCGCTGCTGCAGTTCAAAGGAGTTGACCTTTGCCACCATGCCGTCAATTTCATACGGCAGTGTCGGGCGTTGTTCCTGTAAATAAAGGAAATGATCATTAACCTGGGATATATTGCGGCAGAATTTTGTCAGCGGGTTGATTTTGAACCCTAATTCGCTGAGAAAGTCCAGGAGCTCTTCCTGGGTGCCGCATGGGGTTTGACCGGTATCACTTACGCCATATGCGTAAAAGTCAAGCGGTCTCTGTGCCGTTATCCCGGGGTCCAACTGCCTGAGCGCACCTGCGGCAGCATTCCTGGGGTTGGCGAAAACGGTCTCGCCTGCATCAAGGCGCTGTTCGTTCAAGGATTTAAAGCCTTTAAGGGTAATATACGCTTCGCCGCGGACTTCGAGGATGTCCGGTATTTGTTTATTATCCCTGGCTGACAGCCGCAAGGGTATGGAGTGGATGGTTTTAAGGTTCCCGGTAATTTCCTCCCCGGTCTGCCCGTCGCCCCGTGTGGCACCGACAGTGAACAGACCTTTTTCATAAACAAGCTCAACCGCCAGACCGTCAAGTTTTGGCTCCGCCATATAGGACAACTGTACGTCTGATTTTAAAAATCGTTGCAGCCGCTCTTCAAATTCAAGAAGTTCTTTTTCGCTGAAGGCATTTTCCAGGCTGAGCATGGGGTAGGTGTGGCGCACCGTATTGAATGCAGAGAGCGGCTTACCGCCTACTCTCTGGGTAGGGGAGTCAGGAGTTACCAGGTCGGGGTGCAGTTTTTCCAGGCTAAGGAGTTCCTGGAAAAGTTGGTCATATTCGCTGTCGGCAATCAACGGATCGTCGAGCACGTAATAACGGTGTGCGTGTAAATTTATCTTTTCACGCAGTATTTTTATTTTTTTCTCTATATCCTTAACCATATGAGTCAAGGTTATTTTGGTTTTTGCAGAAGTTTTCCGCCCACTGCAATATTTTCATGCTGATCCTCATCGAGAAAGATCAGTATCGAATCTTTTGGTTTATTTGCCACATGGGCGATAACATCAGTTACACCACGGCAGATATCTGCTTTCTGCTGTTTGTCCAGTTTCCCGGCTAAGCGGATGTTGACGTAGGGCATTGAATCCTCCTTGCTTTTTTATTGTATAGGAAAAATAAACTTATATACCCGCTTTGATGTTTCTTGGCTATCTTTTGCCAAAAATGCTATCGTAAACCAGTGTTTTATGTACTGTCTTAAAGAGCAAACAGTTATTTCAATTGCGTGCATGTCGGATGTGCGAATCCAGGGAGCCGGTTCGGATTAGAGGTAATTTTAACAATCATAGGAAAAAAATCCAAAAGAGAAAAGCTGAATATCAAAACCGATTTGAACGAATGATTTCAGCAGATGAACTTCCATAAAGGGACAAAGAAATGAGGTTACTTGTTACTGGCGGAGCAGGTTATATAGGCAGTCATACCTGTGTGGAGCTGCTTGGTGCCGGTTATGATGTCATTGTGGTGGACAACCTTATCAACAGCAGGGAAGAATCTCTCAGGCGCATCACGGAGATCAGCGGCAAAAAACTGCGCTTTCATAAAGTTGACCTGCTGGACAAAGCCGGGCTTGATGCAGTTTTTCAGGAGAACGTTGTCGATGCAGTGATTCATTTTGCCGGTCTGAAGGCAGTGGGTGAATCTGTTGCCATGCCTCTGCACTATTATAGCAATAATGTCTCAGGCTCCCTGGTGCTCTTTGAGGTTATGGCAAAGCATGGAGTCAAAAATATTGTCTTCAGCTCGTCGGCAACAGTTTACGGTGATCCTGCATCACTTCCCATTAAGGAGGATTTTCCCTTAAAGCCTTCTAATCCTTACGGCTGGGCCAAGTTCATGCTGGAGCAGGTCCTGCGGGACCTCAACAAGGCCGATCCTGCCTGGAATGTTGCCTTGCTCAGGTATTTCAATCCTGTGGGAGCCCACCCTTCCGGGATGATTGGTGAAGACCCGAAGGGAATCCCGAATAACCTGGTGCCGTATATTGCCCAGGTGGCAGTGGGGAAATTGCCGGAACTGCAGATTTTCGGCAATGATTACCCGACCCCGGACGGAACAGGGGTGAGGGACTATATCCATATAATGGATTTGGCCAATGGACACATGAAGGCTCTGGAAAGGCTTGCCGCCAACCCGGGGTTGCATACCTATAATCTTGGTACGGGCACAGGCTATTCAGTTCTGGAGATGGTCAATGCCTTTGCAGAGGCGGCGGCTAAGGATATTCCCTATAAAATAGTCGACCGGAGACCCGGTGATATTGCAAGCTGCTATGCAGACCCCTCCAAGGCAGAAAAGGAATTATCCTGGAAGGCGGTTCTGGACATTACAGCGATGTGCAGGGATACCTGGCGCTGGCAGACACAGAACCCGAACGGTTTCGAGTAGTAATGGGCGGAAAAAGTGGATCCGGCTCCCTTTTTTTATCAATTCAGTTTTAGAATTAGGGTTCAGCAGCAGGTATCAGGTCCTATTCCTTTTTCGCATCCTTATCAGGTTTTGCCTTTGCTGCTGTAGGCAGGCCGAAACCCATTCTCACCTTTTGAAAAATCTCATCTGTGATTTCAGGATGTTCTGTTAAAAACACCTTGGCGTTTTCCCTGCCCTGGCCGATGCGTTCGCCTTCATAAGAATACCAGGCACCGCTTTTTTCCACGATATCCTGGGAGGCGGCAAGATCAAGGAGATCACCGACCCTGGATATGCCTTCGCCGTAAATAATATCAAACTCGGCGATCTTAAACGGGGGAGCCACCTTGTTTTTCACCACTTTCACCCTGGTGCGGTTACCAATGACTTCCTGTCCATCTTTTAAGGTGGCAATCTTTCTGATGTCAAGGCGCAGGGAACTGTAAAACTTTAAGGCGTTGCCACCCGGTGTGGTTTCAGGATTTCCGAACATTACTCCTATTTTCATACGGATCTGGTTAATGAAAATCAGGGCGGTGTTGCTGCGCTTTAAAATGCCGGTGAATTTTCTCAGGGCATGGGACATGAGCCTGGCCTGCAGACCAACATGCTGGTCTCCCACATTGCCGTCAATCTCCGCCCGGGGGACCAGGGCTGCAACCGAGTCAATGACAATAACATCAACAGCGTTGCTGCTAATAAGAACCTGTGCTATTTCAAGAGCCTGCTCACCGTAATCGGGCTGTGAAACAAGAAGGTCATCCACATCGACACCAAGACGGCCGGCATAGGACACATCCAGGGCGTGCTCTGCGTCAATAAAGGCCGCGGTTCCCCCGCGCTTCTGGGCTTCGGAAATTATGTGCAGTGCAAGTGTTGTCTTGCCGGAGGACTCAGGGCCGTATATCTCCGTCACCCTGCCCAGGGGAATCCCGCCAACCCCAACTGCAATATCAAGACTCAAAGCCCCTGTTGGTATTGCCGGCACTTCTTCGGCTTTATGGGACCCAAGGCGCATGATTGAGCCTTTACCAAACTGTTTCTCAATTTGGTACATTGCATTATCGAGGGTTTTGCCTTTCTGATCACGGGTTGCCATGTTGAAGCTCCTTGTGCTGAAAAAGTATTATGTCTGAATGTGTCTTAACTCTTTATAATTATTATGTATGTGAGAAATATTGACTGGCGGGTCATTCTGGTTACCCAGGCACTCTAATAAATATGTCATAACTTTAAAATAGATATTGCACAGGCTGGAAAATATTTTACGTGTCAAATGATATTCGTATTATAATATAATGATTTAAAATAGTTATGTGTTTTTCTCCAGCAGAAGACGCCTGACAAGATCAAGGGCTGTAACAGCGGTTAACTCCTGCACCTGCCATCGTTTTCCAGCGAAACGGCAGGGAACGGCAATGGTTTTATCAGTAGTGGAAAGACCTATAAAAACAGTACCGACAGGTTTTTCCCGGGTGCCTCCCGAAGGCCCTGCAATACCGGTTACGGACAAACCGACTTCCGCAGCTGTCATAGCACGGATATTATCCGCCATTTTTATTGCCACCGCTGAGCTTACAGCCCCTTCAACCGAGATGAGCTCAGGATCTATACCGAGAAACTTTTCCTTCAGGTCATTACTGTAGGCAATTACACCGCCGGCAAAATAATTTGAGCTCCCGGGAACGGCTGTAATTTTATGGCCAATAAGGCCCCCGGAACATGATTCAGCAGTGGCCAGCATTTTCCCCTGTTTTTGCAAGAGTTCGCCCACCTTGCCTGCCATTGTGTCATCATCAATTCCGAACAGGTAACCCTCCAGGGCTGTTTTTATCTCGTCTTCAATATTTTCAAATATGCTGTTCATTTCCGCCTTGCCAGCAGCAATGACAGCTATGCTGAGATGTACTTCTGGAAATACCGGATAGTAGCCGATACGGATCTTTTCACTCTCCTGTTTTTCAAGGTGAAGCACACGCCTGTTGACTTCACTTTCACCCAGGCCAAAAATTTTATACACTCTTTGTTTAACAGACTTTGCAGGGCCTCCACAGCATTGATCAAGTCTTGGGATGACTTTGTCAACAAGCAGTTCCTGCATTTCATGGGGGATGCCGGGAAGGAAAAAGACCAGTTTGGTGTCATGCTCCAGAAGATATCCGGCCATCCTGGCCTCGGTGTTAAGGACTTCAGCCCCGGTCGGCAACACGGCAAGTTTCTGCAGAGTCGCGAGGGTCTGCGCATCGGCCTTGTTATGGCGGGCTTTTATCTTGGCAAATATTTCAGGACGAAAAACAGGTGGCCGCGCCAGGGCCTGCCCCACAGCCTCACTGGTCAGGTCGTCGGTTGTTGAGCCCAACCCGCCTGTTACAATAATAAAATCAGATCGCTTGATGGCGCGTAAGAGGGTATTGCTGATTTCCGCCGGAGTATCCCCGACAGTG
>JAWVYE010000113.1:0-5814 GCA_033722905.1 Desulfobulbales bacterium | reverse complement strand
GGATTAAAAAGCAGTTCAAAACCACTGCAGTGGGATACAAGGCCCTTGAATGATCCTGAACCGTGCAGCTGGCCGAGCACATGGTTCAGTTCATTTTTGGCAAGCAGACATCGTGAAACCGGCTCAATACGATGTGACTCCGGGTGAAAAAAACCATAGCTTCCCGCTTTATCAACCTGGAAACGTAGGCGCTGTCTGTAGCCGAATTGTGCTGCTGACGGCAGAGGCGTTTCGATTGAGAACCGGTGCGGCAGGAGCCTGTCACCGCCAGCCCTGGTCAGACTTTCTGCCAGGATTTCCTTTTTAAGGCGGACCTGGGTGCCGTATTCCGCATGCTGCAGATCACAGCCACCGCAACGCCCATAATAAGGGCATGGCGGTTTACAGCGTTCCGGAGAGGGAGACAATACCTTCTCGAGGGTTGCGGCAATGTAATCTTTTTTTCGCCTGATTTGCCGGACAAGCACTTTTTCTGCGGGCAGCACATGACGGACCATGACAACAAGCCCAGACTCCAGCCGGGCAAGACCGAGGCCGCCCGGCACCAATTTTTCAATCAACAGGGTATGGAGATATTTTTCCGGCATGCTTTTCAGGGTTGTTGTGTATAAAAAAATAATGAACGCAGATCACTGCTGCGGCAAACTTTCAACATGTGCCAGGAAAATATACATCCCTGCCGGGAAATAGCAATTTACTTGGCGTTTAGGTAATTATGTATTGAGTATTTATTATGGTCAATGTATATCTTTTTGAGAAATTTTAACTGTACTGCCCATATTATGGTGACGCTGAGGTGAAGAAAAAAGGGGATCCCATAAAAATACTGGTTGTGGATGACGACAGGTCCCACCGCTTTATGCTCAAGTCCATGTTTACAGAATGGGGCTGGAATGTTGAAGAGGCCGATGATGGCACTACAGCTGTGGCTGCTGTTGAAGAGCATTCCTATGACGCCATACTCATGGATGTCCGGATGGCAAAAATGGATGGCATGGAAGCCTTGCAGAGAATCCATGACTTTAATCCTGCAATACCTGTTGTAATTATGACCGCATACTCTTCGGTGGATTCTGCTGTGGAAGCAATCAAGATAGGCGCCCATGACTATCTTACCAAGCCTCTTGACTTTGAGCGTTTGCGCCTGACCATGGCCAGGGCCCTGGATCACCGGCAGGTGATCGAGGAAAAAGAAGGGGCCAAAACCCTGGGACGGGATGAAATTGATACATCAGGGATTATTGGCAAATCGCCTGTTATGCAGGAACTGCTTGAGATGGTCTCTTTTGTCGCACCCACAGAGGCAACCGTGCTCATTACCGGAGAGTCGGGAACGGGGAAAGAGTTGATGGCTTCAGCTCTGCACAGGAACAGTGCCCGTAAAAATGGTCCCTTTGTCAAGGTTAATTGTGCAGCCCTGGTCGAAAATCTGCTTGAATCTGAGCTTTTCGGGCATGAAAAGGGGGCCTTTACAGGAGCTGACCGCAGAAGGGATGGTAAATTTGTCCAGGCCAATCATGGTACGCTTTTTCTCGATGAAATAGGGGAAACATCCCCCGGGATGCAGGTAAAACTTCTCAGGGTCCTGCAGGAACACGAACTGCAGCGGGTCGGGGGCCAGGATGTTATCGAGGTCGATGTGAGGCTGCTGACCGCCACGAACAGGATATTGGAAGATGAAGTGAAAGCTGGTCGTTTTCGGGAAGATCTTTATTACCGCTTGAACGTTGTTTCGCTCCATGTCCCGTCTCTCAGGGAAAGACGAGAGGACATACCACTGCTGGTGGAACATTTTCTTGAAGTGTACGGAGAAAAAAACAATCGCAAGATTTCCGGTATTACCCCCGGCTGTATGGATATACTGATCCACTATCCCTGGCCGGGCAACGTCCGTGAGTTGGAAAATGCCATGGAACGCGGCGTAATTCTTATGCGGGGCGACTATCTTGACGTTGAAAGTTTGCCGATATCCATTATGAAATGGAGTGAGGAGGAGAACGGCGGGATTGGCGAAGGGGTTGCAGGGCTGCCGTCATCCCTTGAAGAAGCGGAAAAAATGGTGATTTTAAGAACGCTGGACGAGGTGGACGGCAACAAGAGTGAGGCTGCAAGACGCCTGGGTATTACGCGCAAAACATTATTGAGTAAACTGAATAAATATGAGAGGCAATAAGGAAGAAGCCTTGTTTATCCCTGTAAAGTAGAGTTATTGTGTTGATTGACTATCTTTGCGGCCTGTGGTATTAACAATTTTATTGAAAGGTATGAATTATACCGGGCGAACACAGGGAATTCCGTGTTCGCCCGGTTTGTTTCAATCACGACATCTGTTTCTGAAAAGTATTGAGAAAGTTATGCAAGCGATAATTTGAGTGGGGGTTAATTGAGAGTATGAGAACAGATATTCTTCATATAGGTGCAGGCGAACTGACATATGAGATTCGCAATATCGTAGCTGTTGGCGAAAAACTTGAAGAACTCGGGATGAAGACCTATTGGGAAAATATCGGTGATCCAGTCGCCAAGGGGGAACATATGCCCCAGTGGATGAAGGATATCGTTTCCGAAACGGTCCAGCAAGATGCGACGTATGGCTACAGCCCGACCAGGGGTGTGCTTGCAACCAGAAAGTTTATTGCTGAGCAGACCAACAAGAGAGGCAAGGTCCAGATCGGACCCAATGATATAATTTTTTTTAACGGCCTGGGGGATGCCATCAGCAAAGTTTTCGGTTTTCTCAAGCGAACGGCCCGGGTGGTGGTCCCGACCCCGAGCTATACTACCCACTCTTCTGCTGAAGCGGCTCATGCCGGTGACCGGCCTGTCACCTATATACTTGATCCCCACAATCACTGGTATCCTGATCTCGATGACCTGGAGAAACGCATAAAGTATAATCCTGCAGTGGCAGGTATCCTGATAATCAACCCGGATAATCCAACCGGGGCCGTCTACCCTGTGGAAATTATCAGGGGCATGGTGGATCTTGCCAAAAAATATGACCTGTTCGTGCTCTGCGATGAGATCTATATCAATATAATCTATAACGGTCAGACCACCCTGCCTCTGTCGGATCTTATCGAGGACGTCCCGGCCATTGTCATGCGCGGCATTTCCAAGGAGATGCCCTGGCCCGGTTCCCGCTGCGGTTGGATAGAGGTCTATAACGGCCATGGCGACCCGATGTTTGAAAAGTATATCCAGTCAATTCTCAATGCAAAGATGCTGGAAGTCTGTTCCACAACTTTGCCGCAGCTGGTGATGCCCCAGGTTGTGACACATCCGCAGTACCAGGAATATCTTGACCAGCGGATAAAACGCTATGAGATTCTTTCAAATATCGCCTATGACTGTTTGAAAAATATCGATGGTGTCCTGGTCAACCGCACCAATGGCGCATTTTACATGAGTGTGGTTTTTGAGGACGGCGTGTTGAATAATAAGCAGTCACTTGTTATTGAAAATAAAGAAGTCAGGAATTTTGTTGAATCTCTGGTGGGCCAGCCGGATGTCTCACTTGACAAAAGGTTTGTCTACTATCTGCTTGGTGCAACCGGCGTATGCGTTGTGCCCCTGTCCTCATTTGCCACTGACCTGCAGGGTTTTCGCTCAACCCTGCTTGAAACGGAAGAAGCCAGGTTCAGAAAGATTTTTGATATAATAGCCGAATCCATAAAAAAATATCTTTCCAGCTGACAGCCCGACCGTCAATTTTCAGCACTGTATATAACCCCGCCCGCCCCTGTGGCGCGTGGGGTTTTTGTTTGGCCTCCGCCTTGACAAGGAGTATGCCCATACTTATTGTTCCCCACAACTTGATAGGAGAGTTTTTCCATGACTCCCTAGGTGTTCCAACAGTTTATTACAGTGATACATTTGTACACATTACAGTGCCGGGAGATAATTGAGTGACAGCAAGAGATAAGCAGAATTCAGAACCTTCTCCTTATGAAGAGACTGCGGAAATGTTTGCAGAGCAAACTCAGCAGGAGGAAGAAAAGGATATGGCTGCAGCCCTGGAAGAGGCAAGGAATAAACTTCAGGAGAGTGAAGAAAAGACCCTGCGTCTTGCCGCCGAATTTGAAAATACCAAGAAGCGGTTGGAGCGGGAACGGGAAATTTCCCTGAAGTTTGCTGAAGAAAACATATTAAAGGAATTGCTGCCCGGCATAGACAATATTGAGCGGGCCATGGAAAATGGCAGGGAGACCGGCAATATTGAGAGTCTGCTGGAGGGTGTTGAGCTCACGAGGGACGGCCTGGTTGCGACCCTTGAGAAATTCGGCGTCAAACCCATAGAGTCGGTTGGCCAGCCTTTTGATCCCAATATCCATGAAGCGCTTGCCATGGAGGAAACCGACGCCATGGAGCCTAACATGGTTTTGCGGGAATTCCAGAAGGGATATTTTTACAAGGACAGACTTCTGCGGCCCGCAAAGGTTATTGTTTCCAAAGCCATGGCCTGAGGTCTTGACAATAAAAGGATCATGCACATTGTAAATTGTAAATAATTTTTTGTTATTTGAACAGCACGAACAGCTGCTGCTGTTTTGTACCAGATTAAGCAGAAACAGATATAAAAAGGAGAATTTAAGAATGAGCAAGATAATCGGTATTGACCTTGGCACCACGAACTCGTGTGTTGCCGTTATGGAAGGGGGGGATCCAAAGGTTATCGCAAATGTTGAAGGCAACAGGACCACGCCTTCCGTAGTCGCCTTTTCAGAAAGTGGTGAGAGAATGGTTGGGCAGGTGGCAAAGCGCCAGGCTGTAACCAATCCCTCAAATACTCTTTATGCCATCAAGCGTTTAATCGGCCGGAAATTTAATGACGCCGAGGTCAGCAAATCAATCCAGGTCAGCCCTTTTAAAATTGTTGAAGGCAAAAACGGAGATGCTGCCGTGGAGGTTGGAGGCAAGGTGTATACACCTGCGGAGATTTCCGCCATGATTCTGACCAAGATGAAACAGACCGCCGAGGAATATCTCGGTGAAACAGTTACCGATGCTGTTGTAACCGTACCGGCATATTTTAATGACAGCCAGCGGCAGGCAACCAAGGACGCCGGACGTATTGCCGGATTGAATGTACAGCGGATCATCAATGAACCGACAGCAGCCTCGCTTGCCTATGGCCTTGATAAGAAAGGCGAAGAGAAAATAGCTGTTTTTGATCTCGGCGGCGGTACATTCGATATTTCCATCCTGGAAATCGGTGATGGTGTGTTTGAGGTAAAATCCACCAACGGCGACACTTTCCTCGGCGGCGAGGATTTTGATATGCGGATCGTCAACTGGCTCGCTGATGAGTTCAAGCGTGACCAGGGTATTGACCTGCGGGCCGACAAGATGGCCCTGCAGCGCCTCAAGGAAGAAGCTGAAAAGGCCAAGATGGAGCTTTCCACCACTATGGAAACAACCATAAATCTTCCCTTTATCACAGCAGACTCATCCGGGCCCAAACACTTGAATATCAAGCTCACCAGAGCAAAGCTGGAAAGCCTGGTCGAGGACCTGATCGAACGTACCGTGGAACCGTGCAAAACAGCGCTGAAAGATGCAGGGATTTCCTCGTCTGACATTGACGAGGTGATTCTGGTGGGCGGTATGACACGGATGCCGAAAGTACAGGATAAAGTTAAGGAGCTTTTCGGCAAAGAACCCCACAAGGGCGTGAACCCTGACGAAGTTGTGGCAATCGGTGCCGCTATCCAGGGCGGTGTTCTCCGGGGTGATGTCAAGGATGTACTGCTCCTTGATGTTACGCCTCTTTCCCTTGGTATTGAAACCCTTGGCGGCGTGTTCACCAAACTG
>JAWVYE010000112.1:0-5830 GCA_033722905.1 Desulfobulbales bacterium | reverse complement strand
CAGTTCGGTGACATACCGATCGGAAAAACGTTTTCCGTTGTGACCGGTGGCAAGGGTCACCCTGTGTTCAGCACCCAGTTCCTTTGTTTTGATGACATACGGCTCCTGTGCTGCAGAGGACAGGTCAACAAACTTGCTGTATGAGGTACCGAAATCTCCAAGTATCATAAATAAAGTTATAAGTGCCTAAAGTTATAAGTGCCTAAAGTTAAAAGTGAGCTAAAGTTAACATCACTAAATTGTTTAAAGATTGTTGAGCTATCAGTTCTAAGTAATCTGCAATCAACTCAAAATATTTTACCCTTGACCCCTTGACCCCTCGAAACCTTGACCCCTTGTGTCAATCGTTGGCAGTTTAGTATGCCAACAAACATTGACCCCTCGAAACCTTGAAACCTAATATTATTACACTCCTGAGAGCTCCAGAAAAGCCTGGATTTTTGCCTTGGCGCTGCTGCCGGCCGTGACGTCGCTGTCAAGGTAGAGTCCGTGGGGATGCTTGCCTGCCAGGTGCCTGGCCAGTGCGGTTTTAGCGCAGAAGGACTGGGCAAAAAAAACCGTCGGAACTTCAGGATTGTACACAAGCTCCAGTTCGTGGTCTGCCGGGGTTTTGTTTTCCATGCATCTGGTCCAGCCATAAATATGGGTTGTATCCGGAAAGAGATCCAGTATGGAAAAGTCTCTTGGCGGCACGCCCCAGAATCCGGCAGTAGCAGGATATGCCGGGAGAGTATTTGCCGGCTTTTCAGCTTTTTTTACTCCTTCTGTGATACGCTCAAACTTTTGCTGAAGGTTCATTCTGCTCCGGCTGATGGGGGTACCAAAACCCTGCATGTCATTATTTCTGGTCTTTATGATCGGTATTGTAAGCATGTCCTCTAAAACGGTTGCCACATGCAGAGCACAATCGCATTTCCCGGGCCCCACGTCTATATAGATGGCATCAAGAGTCAGGTTGAGGGCATTGAGGATAACTGTCCGCAGAATGGCACAGTAAACCCTGGGCAGAAATGGTGCGGTCAGTTCCATGTCCGCCTTTATCATCGGCGTATCCAGGTCATGAATTACTGAACTGATTTCATTAAGTTCCCTGATAATATCCAGAGGCGGGATACCTACTATGCCGACATTTTTTATTTTATTTATATCTTTCATTGGGTCGATGGAGGTGAATTCTATGCAATTACCAGCTGATGATATATATTCATGATCGCGATGTTAATTCTTTTTGGCAAAATAAATAATATGACGTCACCACTTGTTTTTTATAAAGATTTTATTCAATAATAAATATTGCCCCGTTTGTTAAAATGAAACTGATTAATATTACGTGAGAATTAACCATTTGAATGCAAAATTGAAAGTATACAGTGGTGTGATACCTGTTGTCATCCCCCTATTTTTATTAATTCTTTTACTGAATATTCTTCCTGAGCAAACCGCGCATGAACTGATAAAAGAAAATGGTGTCATTGAAGTTCTTTCTGCTGCAGGTTACATAATCGCAGCATTAGCAGGGGTCATAATTTCAGTGAGACTGAATTGGCATACAGGTTTTTCAGTTTCATTTATTATGCTGCTTTTCGGTTTACGAGAGATGGATTTCCATGAAAAGTTTACAACCATGGGAATATTCAAGATTAAATTCTACCTGAGTCCTGAAGTTGGTATTGTGGAAAAAACCATTGTCATACTGTTAATGATTCTGCTGTTTGTTTTTCTGTATAATTTCCTGAAAAGTAACGCCAGGGAGTTCCTCAATGGTTTCAGGAAAAAAAAACCATATATAATAACAGCTTCTGCAGGACTGTTAAGCCTGCCTGCCAGTAAAGTTCTTGATGGGGGATTGCAATGGCTCGATGCCATTGGCCAGGGACATCGAGCGGTATATTTTGAGGAGTCGCTGGAAATGGCCATTCCGCTGTTCTTTATTATTGCCATGCTGCAGTTTTACCGGGAGGAAAGCAGAAAAGGAGTTGCAGGCTGAGTTGTTCACCCCTTGCAAATAAAACAATTCATTTGTCCTGGCGCAGAATCAGCAATAATCCCAGGGTGCCGGTGATCAGGTGAACTGACACTGCAGCCAGCAGGGGATGCACAAGCCCGCCTTTGGCAATTGACTGCATTGCCCCCCAGCAGCCCCATACTGCAAAAGCCAGACCACAGCTGATAGGAATTGCAACAGATATATCTTTGCGCCATTGCTGGTGCGCCAGCATGAGAATGGGAAGGCCGAGCATCAGAAGGGGAAGGCCCAGCAAAATCAGGGATATTCGTTCGAGGAACTTCAGCCACGCCTCCGGACTTTGCGGGTTTATGCCTTTCCGGCCCATTGTATAAAGCCCAGAAAGTGACATTTCATTAATTTTATATTTCGGGGTAAAGAAATCAGCCGGTGTAGCTGCAAGCGGAAACTGTTTTTCCTGGAAGAAATTCATTGTATATATTCCTGATTCGTCCAGCTGCTTTATCTGGCATCTTTTAAATGTCCATGTCCCGTTATGCCAAATTGCTCTTTTAGCAGTAAGGAGCAGTTGAAATGTATTATTGTCAGCCAATTCGGCATATGAGAATTCTGCAAAAACATCCTGATCCGCATACTTTTTCTTGAATGAATATAATCCCTGTTGATCGCTGTAGTAAAATCTGTCATGCCGCAGGATCCCTTTGGGTTTTTCCTGGCGCACACGTTCAAAGAGAATTTTGTTGGTTGTTGATACTGTCGCCGGGACGATCCACTCAGCAAGGGAAATAGTTCCCAGAATGAATAGGGTGGCAATGATCAGCAGTGGAGTGATAATCCTTGTCATATGGATCCCTGCAGCCCTTAACAGGGTTATTTCCCCATGATGGTTAATGATACCAAGGGTTATGACTCCACTCAACAGTATGGTGATCGGGATTAATTCCTCGACCATCACCGGAATTTTCAATAAAAAGTATTTCGCTGCCAGGACAAGAGACTCATTGGCCCTCATAAAATCATCTATGCGTTCGAAGAAATGAACCAGAAGATAGATGGTAAGCAGTGTTGCCAGCACCATCAGAAGATTTTTTGTATAAAATCTGCAAAGGTAACGATCTAAAAGATTCATGCGTCTTTTTTATTGAACCAGTTGAATTTTGAACTGACCCTGTATAGGAGTTCAAATATTTTTTCGAGGTGGACGGACAATGATTCCCTGGCGGTGCTTTGCAAAAAAAATAGTGCGACAACAATGAAAAACAGGTTTGGAATCCACATGGCTAAAGCTGTTGGCGCCAGGTGTGTTTTTGCTATGGCATCACCTGCAGTCAATAAAATGTAATAGGAGATAAAAACCATAAGTCCGAATGGAATGCCGATGGGCTTGCGATGCGGCCCTGTAATGAGCCCCAGGGGGAAACCCAGGAGAGTGAGGATAAAACAGCCCACCGGCAATACCATGCGTTTATGGTATTCTATCAGGTATTGAGCACCGATTTTTGTGTCGCGCCCCAAGGTCTCTGCCCTGTTGAGTAACTGGAGCTGCGTCATTGTTGACCTGCCGGTTTTGGCGAGTGGATTCTTTTCAGGTTCACTCACCGGGAGGTTAAGTGAATACTCGTCAAACCGGATTGACAGGGAAGCGTCATCCCTGTCTCTATGCAAGCTGCCTTCCTGCAGCTTCAGGGTAAACAGCCCCCTTTTGATATCACTTGCGAGTTTTCCGGATTGAGCCAGAATTAACAGGGGATTTTGGTTATCCCGCATATCTGAAATGTATACACCGCGCAGGGTCTTTTTTTCCTGATTTATTTGATCAGCGTATAAAACAACATCTCCCAGACTTTCACTGAATTGTTTTTCTTTCAGGCTATGTTCAATCCTTTCTTTTGCCAGTCTGAAGAGAAGCTCTGCCCTGGCAGAATTTCCCATTGGTATGAGATGTATTGCAAAGAGGCCTGTTAGAAGAGATGTACAAATTGCGATAATTATTACTGGCGGCAGCATTTGGTAAAAACTGATGCCGCTTGATTTTATTATCATTATTTCTCTTTCATTGGCCAGGTGCACAGCGCCAAGTATGGTCCCCATCATACTTGCCATGGGTAGTGTAAAAAGAAGAAGCTGGGGCGTGTAATAAGCATATAACCTGATAAAATCGTTCAGGGAAATGTTGTAATCAAGGATAATATCGAGGATCGGTATTAGTTTTACCAGAAAAAGAATACTGGTTAATATGACAAGGCTTGCATAAAACGGTACAAGAATCTGATTGACCAGATATGTATAAAACAATCTTGGCATTGTCTGTATATAATTAAATAATGCTGTAATCCCGTAAGGTTATTTGTGCAATCAGCTGAAATACTGTAACAAGGCTTACGTAACTGCGCAAGTATAATGGTATGGGCTGCAAAGGGCTCATGCTCCCCACCCGGAGAAAGATCTCAACCAGGCTTTATATAAAAACAACCTGTTCTGAACTTGACTTTGGCTGAAAGAAATTGTATGCCGCTGTGGTGCTTATCGCATCATGAGAATTAATCGTTTGCAGAGCATAACACCGCAGAAAACCAGTAATATGCCGAAAATATTACTGATTGTTACATATGTCAGGGCTGTTTTCCATTCACCCGCCTTGAGCAGCTGCAATGCTTCCCGGGTAAATGTTGAAAAGGTTGTAAAGCCGCCCAGAAGGCCGGTAAATACGAAAAGGCGCCACTCATGTGACCAGTGGGTCTCATCGAAAAGGCACCAGAGAAAACCTATGGTGAATGACCCCAAAAGATTTACAGCCAGAGTTCCTGCCGGGAAGGACGGCCCGGATAAGCGTTGCACCAGGAGAAACAAGCCGTGGCGGCAGACTGCTCCGATAGAGCCTCCTGCCATAATAGCTAAGATATTGAGCATAAATTACTTTTTCGTTAGATGATTCCAAGTTTATGAAAGGCTGGAGCTACACATACCATTCACAGTCTGCCCCGTCAAGAGAAGCCGGCAAGGCCTGCCACCCGGCTCTTGTGAAAAGGCAGAGGGAACAATATGCAGTCCTTGGTCAAATTATATCACATAGAAACCAGGCCGCCGAGCCTCGGCGATAATACAGGCGACCTGGATCGTTTAAGAAGGGGGCTGGCAGGAGACCTCAACGGTCGCCGCCCGGTTGTCCCGTTAGCACGCATTGAGCCGGTGGCGCAGGCTTTCAGGCAATCCGGCTTCAAAGGCCATGCAGTGGTTATCCACTATCCGAACGGTCCCCGGCTGGTTGATTTTTTTGCCGACCCCCCTGAAATACTTGCAGGTTTGGCCCTTGATCTTGGCACAACACACCTGGAGGCTTCCTTAATCGATATGCGCAGTGGCAGGATTCTCGCGAGGGCTGCCGAAGAAAACGGCCAGCTTGAATTCGGCCCGGATATCCTGGCCAGGATCCATTTTGCCGCAACCAGGGTGGAAAACAAATCAGGTCTGCAACTGCTGCATGAGCGGGTAGTCGCCTCCATACACAAGCTGACGGCTGAACTGGCCGGACGCGCCGATTTGCAACCGGCACAAATATTGGCCATGTGCGTTTCAGGGAATACCGCAATGATACATTTTTTCCTGAAACAAAACCCGTATCATTTATGTCGTGAGCCATATATCCCGGTACTCAACAGCCCGGACCCGTTTTCAGCATCGGAGCTCGGTCTTTGTCTGCATCCGGAAGCAATTGTCTGGGTTATGCCCAGTGCAGGCAGCTATTTTGGTGGAGATCTGATAGCAGGAATCATTGCCAGCGGTCTCGACCAGCAGAAAGAAACAGGCATGCTGATCGATGTGGGTACCAACGCAGAGGTTGTGGTCGGTAACCGGGATTGGCTT
>JAWVYE010000111.1:0-5847 GCA_033722905.1 Desulfobulbales bacterium | reverse complement strand
TTTTTCAGGTCCTTGTTAACTTTGTCAAAGTTATACCATTGGACTCCATTTGGCGCCTCAATGGGACGGTTGAGCGCCAGGTCTGATGCATAGACCCCCCATGTATCAATCAGGGCTGACATTTAAAGTTCTGACCATAATTGCGGTCCGGAACTGTAATCGTCATAGGCGCCGTCACCATCAGTATCAGCCTCAACCAGATACTCGGCTTCATTCAAAAAGGTAAAGCGGATTTTTGTGTCAGCAGAGCCCCAAAAAAGCATTATACCGCTGGTCGGCCAGGCGTCATCATCATAAATCCGAATCGGCTGTTCAATGCTATACTCAACATAGCCATAATCAGGATCATAATAGCGTCCAGTGACAGCAGCAATTTCTATATAGTTAAAGCCCTCTGTAATTTCTGAAATAAGATCCTTGAGCCAGTAACTTTTTCCAGCAAGGTTGTCATTGACTACGTATGACAGCAGCGTCAAATACGGGTACACAGTATAGTCGGCGCCTATCCTGCCGTCAATTGTCGATGAGTATCCTTCCTGCCGGGCTGTCAGATCTGTAAATGTAATCAGGTAGTGGTAAATATCTTCACTGCCAAGATCGATATGCATGAAAATATCGGCAATACCGTTCAGGGTAATACCTGCATCACAGTAATTATTGAAGGTGATTGTACCTTCTATTTCCCCGGTTTGATCATCACCGCTGCCGATTAACCTGGCATTACCACCGCATGTTCCATAAATGGCTTCATCAAAACTTTGCACAGAGCTGATGGCAATCCCGCCCGATTCATCCGGAATAACCTGCAGGGCAACGTTGTCAAAGAGATGCTGCATTGCATCAATACGCTGGTCAGCACGGGTATCATCCCGGGCCTCGGCCCCGGTTCCCAGTATACCTATTGAGGAACCGGTATCACCGCTTATCCAGGTACCCAGAGCAATAGTCGCGGCATTATCTGCTGTTATAAGCGCCTGATCGACAACGCCGGAGTAAGGTACTCGCCGCCAGTTTTCCACACCGGTTGCCGCACCTGGAACATCCCAATCCATATCAACTTCATCAACAGTTGCAAAAAGACCGGAATAGTAAGTGTCGTGCGCATTTCTAACACCTCCACCAGGTGTATGGTCCAAATAGACTACGCCCTCGACATTGCGGTTATCAACAGCAAAAGAACCGGAGAAATCATGAATAACCTCTCTTGCAACAGGCGCAACATCTGTCAGTTCACCTGCTTCATCAATAAAAAAATACCTGTTTTCCGTATACCAGATACCCTCCAGAGTATCTTGCGTGTAGGATGGCGCCCCGCCACCGCCGCCGCCGCCTCAGGAGGATATGAAAGCTGGCATGCCCAGCAGAAACGGAAAAATCAGTGCTGTAATAAATCTGTTGATTTTCATTATCTCGCCCCCTCTGATTGTTCCTGCTTAATTGCCTGATATGCTTATTCTGCATGTGGGATGGCAAAGGTCTCCAGGTACCATAAAAAATTGCCCGGAGACTTTACATTGGCAGTTTCAGCATGACCTCATTCATGGCTTTTCCTCCCAACAGCGGTTTATAGTCATGTAAAGAGATATATAGTAATTATAAGAACTAACGAGGCATAAAATCAAGTACCACAGAGTGTTAGGCAATGTTATCACCCGGGAGTGGGGACTTTTGCCATTGTGTTGATTTTTAAATAGTTTGCAGCGGTTTTGCGATGGATATTCTGCAGCTCATAAATAACAGTGAGAAGCTGTTTAGAGGTGAGATTCTTTTTTACGGCATTGCTAAAGTTCTTTCCGATAACCCGGGACCGGCCTTTTTTTAAAAGCTGTTATTCCTAGTATTCAATGGCAAGCTGGATAGTACCGGTGTTGCTTTCACTACTGTCTTCAAATTCAGCATAAATATATTCACTGGTAATAGAAGTGTTTTCAAATGGTGAGTAGAGCAATGCTATGCCGTATTGACCTTCTGGGGCCACATTACCGAAATCATTACTGCCCCCGTATCTTGCGGCAAATTCAACCTGGGAATTTAAGGCATAGGCCAACTCAACATTCCATGCAGACGGTTTGAGGTCCCTGCTGTTAGCAAATGCCAGGTCACCGGCAGTGAAGTCCTCCAGCGCACTGATATACTCCACATCCATGAAGAATCGCTCCGCAAATGAAGCGCTGAGGAATGCTCCGAATCCTCCCACCAGGTCATGTATTTCCTCTGAGTTGACTCCGTTGCCGCTGGTGTCGTCCTGTAACGTGTCACTTGCAGCCAGATTCGAAGTATACGATACTCCGGCCGCCACGGATATTTTTTTGTTTGCCGGCATAGCATAAACAATACTGCCCACGAAACTGTCCAGCCTGTCATCTTCCCCGGTCTCGTCAACAGCACCGTTAAAGACTCCGGCTGAAACCTCAAACAAATCATTGGCAAAAGCGGCTGTTAAGGCACCATCATTTGTCTCACCCAGGATCAGGGTTGCAGGGTCGGTAACAAAATGGCTCTCATAGCGGCCAAACGGCACATACATCTTCCCTGCTTTGAACAGCATGGATGGTTTTTCTCCGTTGCTGATGGCAATGAAGCCCTCGTCAACAGTGAAATCTTCTTCATCCTCATACAGGAAAGCAACATGTCCCAATACATTGTCGGTGATGTCAATATCAACATCGAGTTGCGCCGCCGCCAGGGTGACACTGCTGGGTGTATCATCTGAGCCGTCCATATTTTCACTGTGCGCAGCTGAAAATTCCACTTCAACAAAACCGCCGAAATGGATCCTTTCTGAAAGTTGCGAGGTTTCTTCCCTGGCATCCTCGAGTTTTTCGACTCTCCGGGCAAGACCCTGGACACTGTGCCGGTGATTCTGTTCTTCACCATTTATCTCCTGACTGCTGCTCGCTGCCAGTGTCCGGCGAAACTCTTGCGATTCCCTGCTGGTAATTATCCCTTTTGCCTGCAGGAGCTCGAGCAGCAGTTCGGTTTCCGGGCTGAGAGCCATACTTTCCGGTGCGCTGAAAAGCACCATGCTTATGCCCAGGGCGAGTGACAAACATATCTTTTTGTACATTTTCAATATACTCCGATAATCAATCGTAATTTTGACTCAGGTAATTTCCCGGCCGGAAATTACTGGTTATGAATTCTCTGCACTACACGCTGACACCAGAATATATACTGATTACGAAGAGTAATTCCCTCAATTAATAAGTGCTCAGGGACCTAGGCACTCTCACGGCAGGTTTTCCTGATGCACCTATCCTTTGCCAGGATGTATGGTCTTTAAGGGGATTTCGTCGCAATCTTTTTCCTGTGGACAGGAAGTACATCCGCATGCGCATTGGGTCCCGTCTTTATTCTGCAGACTCAGGTAAAATCTGCGCACCAGATATGCTGATGCCAGTCCTACAATTATTACTACGAGAAAAGTCTCCATTTATTACCCCGTCATCAGAATCCCAGTAATCTGCCTGCCTGGAAAACAGATATTGCCAGTAATGACGCCAGAAGAGTATTGAAAGTCATTGAAAACAACCCCCATTTCCAGGACCCTGCCTCTCTGGCAATGCATACGACCGTCACAAAACAGGGGGAATAAAACATGATGAAAATGATCAATGCCACGGCAGTCAGAGGACTCCAGTTTGATGATGCCGCCAACCTGTTGCCGAGTGAATCACTTGCTTCAGGGTCTATTTCACCAAGCGAATAGGCGGTTCCAAGTGTGGAGACGACAACTTCCTTGGCAGCGAACCCTCCAACCAGGGCAATATTTGTGCGCCAGTCAAACCCGGCAAAACGCGAAATCGGCTCCAGAACATTACCCAGTCGGCCTGCCAGGGAATACTTTAATGCTTCCTCTGCTTCTGCGGCTGCTAACCGCTGCAGTTTATCCCTGGTTTCAGAATTGAATGCCGCGCTTTGCATGTCCTGCTCAAGTTCCATACCTGCAGGCAGGCTTTGCAACATAAGAGTTTGCCGCTGCATTTCGTAGTATTCTGTTCGCGATTCCGGCAAACCGGGAAAGGTCATGAAAGCCCAGAGAACAACGGATATGCCCAGAATAACGGTGCCTGCCTTCTTTATATACTGCCAGGTCCGCGTCCAGGTATGAATAAGTAAGCCTTTGAAGGTCGGTAACCTGTAAGGCGGCAGCTCCATGACAAAAGGCGTCGAATCTCCTTTCACAACAGTGCTTCTTAAAAACCTTGCGACCAGAAGGGCGCCGGCCCAGGCACCGATAGTGATAAAAAACATGACCAGGGCCTGTCTGGCGGCAAAGAAGGCGGCCACCAGCAGAGCAAAGACGGGCAGTTTGGCGCCACAGTTCATAAAAGGGACGGTCAGCAGGGTTGCCAGCCTTTCCCGGGGCGATTTCAGGGTCCGGGTTGCCATGACACCGGGAACTGCGCAGCCGCCGGCAATGCCTCCTGAGACAATAAAAGGCATTACCGAACTGCCATGCAGTCCGAATATACGAAATATCCTGTCAAGCATAAAGGCCATGCGGGCCATGTAGCCGGAATCCTCGATAATTGATATACCAAAGAACATAAACATGATAAGCGGTACAAATCCGAGGACCCCTCCCACGCCATCAATGATGCCGGAAATAACAAGTGACTTGACCAGGCCGTCCGGAATATACACCTCGGCAATACCTCCCAGCCAGCCGAACAGGGATTCCAGCCAGCCAACCGGTGTTTCACTGTACGTAAATGTAAACTGATAGAGCCCCCAGATTACGCCAAGCATGATAAGAGGTCCGACAAACCTGTTGGTCAGGACCTTGTCTATCTGGTCAGTGAGGTGTAAACGGTTATGATCGTACTGAACTTTAAGAACATCCTGCTGCAGGATTGACCTGATATAACCATACCGGTGATCGGCAATTACTGCTTCGGGGCTGAGGTCCAGTGTGGCCTCCAGATGAGCGGCAACCCTGTTTGCCCTGTCTTCAAGTGCCTGTGCCGTTTCAGGGTGAGAGAGAGTGCCAAGCCGCTTTATCTGCGCATCGTTTTCCAGGTATTTCAAGGCAATCCATTTTGCCGGGTACCTGTCGGTAAGAAATGTATTTTCAGAAATTATCTGCTCCATTTCTGCAAGAGCACTGTCAATGTCTGCACTGTATGAAATAGAGAGTTTTTGAGATAAAAAATCATCATCAATTGAACGTGCAACTGTCTCTAGCAGTTCTGCCTTTCCTTCTCCCCTGCGCGCCACCGTGGTTACAACAGGCACACCAAGCAACTTTGATAGTTTTTCAACATCGATGCTAATGCCTCTTTTCTGCGCCACATCCATCATGTTAAGGGCAACAATGACAGGCAGGCCCATTTCCATGAACTGCAGGGTGAGGTAAAGATTCCTCTCCAGGTTTGAGGCGTCGACAATGTTTATGACAGCAGCCGGCTTTTCATTAACCAGGAAATCACGGGCAACTTTTTCCTCCAGGGAATATGTAGTAAGGGAATATGTCCCGGGAACATCAACAACCCGGTATTTCCGGCCGCGGAATATACAATATCCCTCCTTCTTCTCAACTGTTACCCCCGGATAGTTGCCGACATGTTGATGCCCGCCTGTCAGACTGTTAAAAAGGGTGGTCTTGCCGGAATTGGGGTTGCCTGCTAAAGCAAATGTTGCTGCTGACATGTTTATTCTGCCTCCACTTCTATATAGTCTGCTTCACTATTCCGCAGGGTAAGGGTAAATCCCATTACTCGCAGAGCAACAGGGTCATATAAGGGCGCCCTGCCCTGGATCTTTATCTTCGTGCCCGGAACCAGGCCCATGACGCGTCGCCGCCGTCCCATGTCACCCCGGGCCCTGATTGCGTTGATAGTTCCT
>JAWVYE010000110.1:0-5865 GCA_033722905.1 Desulfobulbales bacterium | reverse complement strand
TATTGGTAGTTACGACTTCTGTCCCACCTGTGGCTCTTACTACATAAAACGAATAAAGTGTATCAGAGCCCCGGTCAATGCTGAAATCATGCACAGGCATCAAGGTCGCCCCTTCGAAAAGAGCAGCATCAAAAACCGTTGCTCCTGTCCAGGTTGCCCCGTTGTCTGCTGAAGTCAGATGCTCAATAGTAGTGCCGGTATAATAGGTCACATGGGGGTTGTCATTTGAATCCAGGGCCAGGGCAAAGGTAAAGTCCAATTCCAGGGCATCATCACCCACCCTGGCTCCGTCAACATCCTGGACAACCCAGCCTGTGCCGTCATTGTACCCATACCTGAGCTGGTGATCATTGGTTAATTCAGTTTGATCTACAATTAAATCTTCAAAGATAATGTGCTGGACGCCGGTGGAATCTACGGCAATCTCGCTCCTGGTGTACAGTCCCAGCTCGGGGTTAACCTCAACTGGCACCGTGGTCCAGGCGGCAGATACCGGGCCTGCGGCAAAGGCAACAAGCGCCAGGGCTGCCAGGAGCATGAACATCAGGTTTTGGAAATTTGTCTTTCTATGCTTCATACATCTCTCCTCCTTCCAGAATCTCTAGTATTGCAGGAACTTATTGTAAACAGAAAATGCGCTCCCGTTGTATCCCTATATATTAGACACGCCCAGTGCCTCCCCTGCAAAACTTCAACCGTCTGAATGAGGCAGAGGAAAGTACTACAATGTCGTATATAGCATCAACAAAGTTACAGATAGGTTACAGATTTTTATATTATTTATATTTTTCATATTTTTATGGTTACTGAAGAAACGTCCGGCCCATAGAACAGGTATCATTTATATATTTTGCCTGGACCGGCATCATAGTTCGCTCTGGGTATAATTCTGGATGATATGCTCCAGGTTGAGTCTCTGGTCCGGGGTAAGCTCTCCGAACTCAACGCTGTAGCGCTCGCCCTTTTCCTGGCTGCTGAATAGAGAACCTTCGGGAATGCCGTGACACATCATTTTCTTGCACTGCACCTTGCCGGTAATATTTTCATCCTCACCAAAGAGAATGCCGACATCAAACGAGCCGCTTGGCACCTCCGGCATCTCGGGAGCTGTAAAGGAAAGGCCTCCCATACTGATGTCGATTATCTCACCCACATCGGTTGAGGTGTTGAAGATCAGGGTGCCTTCCCTGACGGGAAAACGCCTGTGTTTTCTCTGTTCGACCATCTGCTTGCGCAGCCTGGTCTTGGGCCTGCCGGCATGGGGCACCAGAATGGCAATGAGGTCATCAACACTGCTGAAGCGTTTGCTCTCGCTGCTGTCAGGTTTTTCAACAACTCCGGTAATCTGGTCAGGGTCGTCGATTTCCCGCCTGTATATTCTCACAATAAAGTTTTCCATGCTCATAGCACCCAGGTTATTTGTCGGTTATGCAATCCACTCTAACACGATCGGAATTACAGATTGTTTACATATTTCAGTTTTTTTTCTTTGCCGGCATCTTTTTCCCTGGCGCTGTACTGTTTTGCCAAAAGATTCTTGTACAGGGCCCTTGTCTGGGTTGATGGGCTGATCTTCAGGGCCTTGTCAAAATTTTTCAGGCAACGCCGGAAAACCAGGACAGCATCGGCATTCCGGTCCATGCGGTGATAACAGATCATCAGCCGCTGGTAGAACTCCTCCACCAGGTGGTCTATCTCCAGGGCCTGCATATAATAGGATACCGCCTTTTCCCTTTCCCCGATTTTCTCCAGGTTGCGGCCCAGGAAGCTCACGCCGCGCAGAAACCTGCTTTTCAGCTTTTCCCGCATGTGAATGGACCAGTGGTCGACATTCTGGGGCAGGAAGTTGCCTTTATAGATGTTGACGGCTTTTTCTGCATAGCGGGCGGCATAAAAGGAGCTCTTCATTTCCTTTTTGCGGGATTCAACCTCGGCCCGGCTCAGGAGACGTTCAAAGGCCCAGATATCAACCCAGCAGCACCTGGAGTTGAGGCTTATATGACCGTCATTG
Source organism: Desulfobulbales bacterium (assembly GCA_033722905.1). Classification (GTDB taxonomy): domain Bacteria; phylum Desulfobacterota; class Desulfobulbia; order Desulfobulbales; family BM004; genus BM004. Next base: position 3,854 of record JAWVYE010000110.1, on the reverse strand, counting down.
AATTCAACCATTTCCTTGCCCCCGAGCAGACGGCGCAGGCGGTGCAGGGTGGTGGCAAGGGCCTGGTGCTGCATATCACCATCGGCTTCAGGCCACAGGGCTTCCGCCAGGTGGACCTCGGCCACGTTCCTGCCGCCAAGGGAAATGATGGCTTTGAGCATGGCAAGGGGCTTTTGCTGGGCCTTGCCGCTTGAACGCACGGGTTTGCCGTTCTTGACAATTTCAAAGCGGCCGAAGCTGTAGATCTTCATGGGCCAGGGCCACTGCTCGATCTCGATTGGTGAGGCTTCGGGAACAAGACCCTGGATATTTATCAGTTCCTGGACATAGTCCGTTTCAATATCATTGTCCAGCGCCTGGATGCACAGGTTGGTCAGCGTTGCAGGGTTCCACCAGCACATCAGGCGCTGGTAATTCTCCTCCCGGCCCAGCTTCATTCCCTTGCGCAGGAATTTCAAGCCGACCTCCTCTTTACCTGTCTGCATGGAAATCTGGGCCTTTGTCAGCAAATACAGGTATTGCAGGAGCTGGCTGCTTAAGGGATCAATGGATCTCCTGAACTTCAGGAGCATTTTATTGGCTCCCTGGTAATCTCCCTTCTCAAAAAAGACCTGGGTCTGGGCAAACAGGCCGAGGGCCTCGTGGTAAATAAATCCCGTGGATTGTGCTGTTTTTGCCGCTTCGTTGGCGTGCTGCAAACCCCTCTGGAAATTGTGCCGGAATATACTGAGCCAGGCGGAAAGATAATTATGGCAGAAATAATTATGCTGGTGCGTATTGTCGAACAGTATTTCCATCTTCTGGAGGTAATCAGCCATCAGCATGTAATTTTTTTCTATCAGCGCGCCGTAGGCGCCAGCAACGTAAAGCCTGTGATCCATGGTATGGATGCCGCTGCCCTTGCCTGTACCGAGTGCCTGCTTCACCGTGTCCAGACATTTTGTGCCGTCCGACAGGAACCAGGCATACATGGTTGCCTCCAGGCATTTGCTTTTCAGGACCGACAGGGTTGAAACATCCGAGGCACTGCATAGATTACGGATTCTGCCCAGCAGGATCCAGCAATTACTCTGGTCGCCGCGCCAGAGATAATAGTTGGCGATAACAAGATACGCCTGTATCGACAACTCAATATTTCTTGAGACCTTTGCGTCATCGGCACAGTATTCTACCCATTCGGCAAGGGTCGGACTTTCCGGCCTGCGGATATTCATGGCAGACACCATACAGGTGGCAATCTGCAGTTTAAGATCGGCGGAGAGTAAGGTATCCTCCTTGTCAAAGTTCTCTTCAAGCCAGTCTATCAGGGGGTCAAGCTCAGTAAAGTCATTCCACTGGATAATTATGGTATCAACCTGGCCGACCCAGGCCCCAAAGGAACCCTCCAGGTCCCGCTCCCGGCGGAATCCCTCAAAGGCAGTAATAAAATGCGCCTTCGCCTTTTCAAGGTCTTTGGGCTGCAGGGATTTCCCCCACCAGTAGGATAACCATGGACTGCCTGCCATCTTTTCCAGGGGGATGGATTCGCACCACCGGTTGATAAGCCCGATACGCCCCTGACCCAGCAACAATTCCGCCTGATTTCCGATGATATCAATGAGGCCATCCCAATCCTCAGCAGAAATGAGCAGGTCTGCTGCATCTTCAACCTGATTGTCGTTACTTAGTAAAGCGGCGGCCCTGCGCTTGAGATCGGTTATTTCGCCAGGGCTTAGATAATCCGCCAGACTTTCGTTCAGATACTCCTTGAACAAGGGGTGCAGGATATACGCATCCCTGCTTGTGCCGCTGAGCTTATCAACGTAAAAATTATTTCTGTCCAGCTGGGAGAGGATTTTGCCGGAGTTTTTCATTCCGGTTATCTCCCTGGCATGTTTTGCCGTGACTGCAGGCAGAACAGAGATAGCCAGGAGAAAATGCTTGATATCACTGTCCTGGTAGGCAAAAATTTCTTCTGTAAAATAGCGGTGTATCTTATCGAATGTGCCTGTGCCGATACTTTTGAGCTTTTTGTTGTATTTCTTTTTGTCGGCGAGCATGAAAAGGAGGCCGGCAACCCAGCCGTCCATTTTGTTGTAAATTGTATCGAGTGTTTCCCGGGGTATCCTTTTGTAGCCCCATTGCCCGGTAATCTGCTTGAACTCATCCTTGGTGAAGCGCAGATCCTGCCAGTCAATGTGATCCATTTTGCGGTTCAGAGCCAGACGGCTGAATTTTGCCGAAGGTTCCCGGCGGCTGATAATTATCAGATGTACCCCCTGGGGCATGACCTCCAAGGTGTCGAGCAGCAGTTCATGAAGGGGGATGTCTTCAGGGACTTCCTGGTAATTATCCAGGACCAGGTATAAATTATCGTTAAACTTATTGAATAACCCCGTAAAAAAGTTGCGCGAGAATTCCGGCAGGCCGTCGTTTTTGTCAGAGGCAAAATCCGGGAGTTCAACTCCCTGCCCGGCAGCCTTGCGGCAGGCCAGCGTCAGGTAGTAGTAAAATGATGCCAGGTTCGTATCACTGGAATCAATATTGTACCAGATGCACGGCACTTCCTGGGCAGCGATAAAGCTGCTGACGCTTATTGTTTTGCCTGAGCCGGGCGGGCCGGACACCCAGGTAAGAGAAAATTTCCCGGACTGCTGCAGGCGCTTGGAAAGCCGGGATCGCTCATATATATCCGCGCTATCGGGTTTGGTTATTTTAGCTATGTTAAAACACTGCTTGTTCATGGTTCGAGACTATCCAACTTCAGCAATTCTTAAAATTATAATGGTGTCCACTGTAGCATATTCCTCTGTTCAATGCTCTCCTAACCGGTGGCAAAAAACCATATATATACTGCTGCCAGGGACAATATCGGCAGCCATTTCAACCTGGTAAACACATGATTTTTCTTACTTTCCTCCTGGTGTCTGCGCATAAGAATCTGGAGAAACAGGTAAGAAAATGCCATACCCAGGAGGAGAAAGACCATCTGCCAGAAAATAACTATACCCGATGATGCCGTAAAATCGAGGAAATCAAGATCGAAACCTGTCTGCCTGCCCAGCACAGGGAAAAATGAGCCCAGGCGGGTAAGCAGCGGCTTAAGCTGATAGGCGAATTCAAAGGCAAAGGCCAGAGGTATGACACCATGGGTGAAGAGCTCTGCCTTGTTTATCTCCTCGTTTTTCAGTCTGGCAAAGGTCGCGCTACCCGCCAGCCTTGTAAAAACATAAGAAGCCCCGATTGATATAAGCAGCAGGAAACCGTAGAGCAGCCAGACGGAATTTGTCCCTGTTTCCAGGGTATGGACCAGGGCAGTATGTTCAAGGCCCCGGAAGAGCTGGGTGCCGAGGATCACAGGGACAAATATTGCCGTGACCTTCTCAGGTTTCAGGGCCGCCCAGAGTTCATGGCCCGGCATGCGCAGATTGAGAGCAGGAGAATCATTGGGGCATGTTTTTACGCAGTTGCCGCAGAGGATGCAGTTCTGGTTGGTGTTGAGTGAAAAAGGCCCCTGATATAAAGGGCATCCCCTGGTTGCATCATCCCCCTTGTAGCAGGAGTTGTTCGTGCAGGTGCTGTTGCAGATACTGCTGTTGGAGCGCCACTCGACAACCGAGCAGCCGGAAAAAATGGCGGCCAGGCGCCCCAGTGGGCATAAATATCTGCACCACAGCCGCCGCTCATATAAAATCCCCGACAGGATAGCGAATATGGAAATGGATACCAGCAGGATACCCGTTGCCAGGGGGGAATACGGCATCTTTGAGGCAGCCTCGGCCCAGATGATAACGCTCAGGCCCAGGGCACTCAGGTAAATACCTTTTTTCCTGATAAAGGCGGGCACCTTGTATTTCTTCTTACCGATACTGCTT
>JAWVYE010000109.1:0-5867 GCA_033722905.1 Desulfobulbales bacterium | reverse complement strand
GTGTTTCCTGTTGTCTTCTTGAAATTTAATGTAGCATAAATCGTGCCATAAAGAGTTTTATTGCACCAATAAATTCAGCAGCAAAAAAAATCATTTACCGTCAGAGGTATTAAGAAAAAAATTTTTATATAAATTTCAAGTATTTGTTTGTATAATATGTAAGAAAAACTGCAGCCAAACCGAGATAATTATATGGCAGAATTAAAAAAAAACATAAATTGCAATATTGGCTGGGAGACACAGGTCAGATACATATATGGACCGTTACCTGAGTACTGTATAAATTATAAATAATTGATTTTATATATAAATTATTGATTCTGAAAGGTCGTGTCTTGTGCTTTTCCGGTGTGTGGCAGGTATGTGGCATGCAACGTTTCTGTCGCAACAGAAACGTTGCAATAAATATTGTATAAAAATTTTTACATATTTTATTATATGCAGAATATTTTTGTATGAATAATTTTTATTTATAACAAAATATATAATTAATTTCTCAATTCAAAAAAAATATACTGATGTATATTAATTTTAACAAATAAAAAAACATCAGCTCATCTTTAATGCAGATGAACTGATGTTTTGTGCAGAACTATATATATATTATGTAATTAATACAGGAAAAACGATATTAACAGAGAAACAACACCCCACATTCCTGCAATGGCCGCGATTGCCATAATAGCACCAAAGCATATTTCCGCTTTGCTCATTTCCGGCTTCTTGATTTCAACAGTTTCCTGGACTGCCGTGTTGATAGTATCTTTGGTTGTTTCGATTGCGTTAGTCATGGCTGGCCTCCTTGCTTGTTATTAATTTATCGGAATATGTTTCTTTTTAATTTTCCTTTTTGTTTTTCTTGACCCTTATCTTGCAGAAATAGTGCCATTCTTTGCGTGACTATATTTTTTTTGCCGGAATAGGGTGAAATTTCAGTTCTTTATTCTTATCAGATACGGTATCAAAACAAATTTTTGCATGTATATTGTTGTTAATATTAAGATTATTTAAATATAAGCTTTTTATTATATTTTTTACATGCAGGAATAAAATTGTCTGACAGTACTAAGCCAGAAGTGTTGCAACGGGTGTTGCATGCAACGGATGTGCGCTACATTTGCGTAGCTTGCAACACTTTTGCTGGTTGGGAAATTTACCCATTGAATGCCCTTGGTTGATTTTTGATAAATGTTTGCATGCGGTAACAGCATTACTAAGGTGTGTTGGCCGGGAGTTTTATTTTAAGCGGGGGACTATGAAATGAATCTGAACCACTGGGAAATTTATGCTGAAGGCAATTCCATGATAATCGAAGTGTGATCATTCGGGGTGCTTTCAATGGCGAGCGTGCCGTTATAGTCCTCCATAATACTGCGGCAGATGGATAAACCAAGGCCGGTACCCACTCCTTCCGGTTTAGTTGAGAAGAAGGGTTCTATCACCTTGTTCATGATGTTTGGATGAATGCCTACTCCATAATCGGTGCATGTGACCTTAATACGCTGCTGCCCGTTTCTGGAGCTGATCTCTCCATCTATTGCAATACGCTTTTGGGGATTCTTTCCTGAAAAACGCTGGTTAAGGGCATATCTCGCATTGCTTAGAAGATTGAGGAAAATACACTGCATCTCCTGGACATTAACCTTAACCGAGGGGAGGGTTGCAGGCAGGCGAAGACTGACATCAATTGCATCATATCGGAATTGATGTTTGGTGAGCGCCAGGGAGTCTTCGATGATTTTGTTTATCTTAACGGCTTCCTTTGTGCGGGAGTGATTTGCATTGAAAAAAAGAAGCTGCTGGATAATCTTTGATATTCTTTCACCTTCCTCAATCACATTATTCAGCAGTTGCAATGATTGTTCATTGCCTACAGGTGAGGCGGCAATTTCTTCACTTAAAATTTGCGTGTAATTAATAATACCGTTGGTAAGGTTGTTTATTTCATTTGCCACCCCAACAGAAAGTTCACCCACAGCTGCCAGCTTTGAGGCTTTCAGGGTTTCGGCTTTATGGAGCCTCTGTTCGGAAATATCCCTGGCAATCAAAAGGTAGGTATCAGTTTCTCCGGTCAGGTTCTGCAGCGGAGATACATCTACCCTGTATTCTGTATCAGCATGTTTAATTTCCAGAGATGCATTCGCACCGCCTCCGTTAAGGGCGGCAACAAGTTCCTTATAAGAAGGTGTGGTGCCTGTGAAAATGTCATGAATTGCGGAATCGACAATGGTGGAGGAATTGCCGCCGAATTTTGCCGCCGCCGCCGGGTTTGCTTCAACTATGGTGCCGTCTGTTGTAACAACCAGTATGGGGTCGGCAGAACTTTCGAAAACCTCTTTCCTGGCGGCCTGCAGGCGCGCCAATGTCATATCGGATTCTCTGGCCGCCAGAGCGACCAGGGCAAAAACAATCTCACGGCACATGCCGTTCAAAAGCCCGATCTCCTCTTCATTGAAACCACCGGTTGCAATTGAGTAGATGTTCATGACTCCGAAAATCTGCTCATCGTATAAAAGCGGCAGGGCAATACAATCAGGCTTGGAAGTGGCAAAGGGGGTATTTTTAAAGGGCCCCTTCGGCAAATCTGCAAGTACATCAGGCAGCACGATTGGAGTTTTCTGTAGCAAGGCCTTATTTGCCGCATCGTATTTTTCACTGTTTTCTTCTGAGGCTGAGAGGAGGGCCGCCATACACTCGTCGCGCTCCTGGCGGCTCATGGTAGTTGAAGCATCGGCAATGACCGGCAGTATTTTATTATCCTTATCAGGGATGCCGATCCAGGCCAGGACATAGTCGCTGTTGGCGAGAACGGATCTGCATGCTTCACTGAAAACAGCATCCCTGCTTTCAGCCTGCCACACTGATTCGCCGACACTATGGACCATTTCCAGCATACGGTTATGACGGGAAAACTCACTGGCCATTCTGTCTTGCTGTGCCATAATATTCTTTAAGGCAGCGGCCAATTCCGCCACTTCACCCCTTTTTTTTCGTACGGCTATGGTTGACCGTTTACCGGAAATTACCTCTTTGGCCTGTTTTACAAGATCCATGAGCGGCATGGCAATCTGGTTCTGCCAGAAGAGCAGTATATAGATGACAATGAAAAGAATGATGGCCAGAAGACCTATGACAAAATTCTGGAAACCGACAAGTTTTCTTTTGACATGGGTGGCGATGACCCTGTCGAACAGCATCAGCCGCTCACCTAATATTCGTATTTCCTGGTTCAGCTGGCGGATTTTCGCCTGGGCCTGGTCACCGGCACCAATGCTTCTGAGTAAAAGGGTTATGCCGGCAAAGTCCACCTGGCCGGCAAATGATATCCTGTATTCGTCGGGTATGATCGGTTGCTGCAGGATCTGTGAAATATTCAAATTGAGGTTCTCTATTTCACCCGTAATGTTGATGAGCTGTTGATAGCGGCTTTCGAGCAGCGATTCAGTGATATGCTCGCGGATGGTGGCAAATTGAAAAATGATCTTTTCATTCTGGTTAATAACTTTTTCATATTCCTTGTGGGCCCTGTACTGCCGTGAACCGAGCAATAGCAGGAAACCCAGGATCAGTGCCACAAATACAGCTGCAATATAGCTGGTTCTTCTTAATGTAAGGACCATGTCAGTCACCCTTGAAATATACACCTGTTAATGAACTGTTGCTGCCCGGTGAAGGACAACGGCGTGGGGACTCATCCTTGCTAACCTGGTTGATTGTTTTTGTCGGCTTGCCTGTTTGCATTTCTATTGTAAATTCCGGTGCAGCTGTCATTATCGGTTTGCAGCGTGGAGCTGTGTGCAGCAGGGACACCGGTTTCTGGTGGCGTATGTCCCTGCTGCCGGGAGAGTTGATTTTTCATGTACCTGGTGCTTGTTCATCTTTCCAGCTGTAGAGTATGGGCAGGCGGTACAGGATGAATCGATAGGTGACTATGTAAAGCGCGTAGATTGTGATGCAGATGACCACCTCACGCCAATGCGGTATTTCCTGATAAAGTTTCCAGTTGAAGGTGAAAAGTGCTGTATTAAGCCGGTTGAGGACAATGCCGATAACCGCGGTCAGGGCGGCAAACCTTGCCAGGCCGGCCATGTTATTTCTGATTGATATCGTGAAGAGAACCAGAGGCACAATAACCCCTACAGCCATTTCCAGCATGAACCACTGGCCCCAGCCGCTGGCCAGGTAGCCCCAGTCGCCGTCATGGGCTATGGCAATTATTTTGATGACCAGGTAGGTGATCAATGCCAGAGTGGCACCCTTGGCAAGTCCGATGGTGAGCCGGTCAAGCGAATTGAGGAATTTATCATCACAGCGCCAGGCCATGGTTTTTTTACAGATTGTGCTGACGACGATAAGCATGGAGAGGCCGGCAAATATAGAGGAGCAAAAGAAATGGAACCATTGGAACGGTGAAGAGTACCACAATGGATGAACCTTGCCGGGAGCATAGGTAAACAAGGCCCCCAGGGCACCCTGATGCAGGGTTGAAAGGATGATGCCGGCAATGGTCAATCCGAGGATCATGCTCTTGATAAAAGTTTTCAGCTTCGGCATTCCGGCCCATTCGGCAAAGGCCGGGACCAGTTCGGCAACCTGAACTGAAAGGTAGGTGGCAACATGCCAGGCAACGAGGAACAGTACTGCTGCAGGACCAAGGGATACAAACATCGGGTAAATCAGGCGCCAGGGCTGGCCAAGGTCGACCTGCAAAAATACAACGGCAAAGAAGTACCCCAGGAGGCCGTTGAGCAATGCCAATCGTTCAATGGGTTTGAAATCATGACGGCCGAAAACTTCGACAGTGGTGCCCAGCATGAATCCTGATGCGGAAAGGGGAACCATGGTAAAAAGGCCCCAGCCTAGAAAAAGCCCCCAGGGATAATCATAAGAACTGTGGGTGACATAGCCGAGACCGAAAAAGAACCTGGAAACGGTTACGTAGCCGCCAAAGGTAAATATTATCGCTAATACCCAGTTGAAAGGATTGCGAAAAGCCTGGGCCAGATACTCGCTCAAAGTCAGCCCGAGAAGAAGTTTGTCTTTTATGGAAAATTGCTTATTTTCGGTATTATAATGCGTAGCCAGGGGAATTTTCCCGTTTGCCATAAGTGTCTTCATTCTCTCCATCCCTCCTTTTATATCTCGGATTTTTCAATTTTATTCTTGGCATCTTTACGTGTCGCCAGGAGGTGAAACCCGGCAAACAGAGCGGGCCAGATGGTAAGCACCATCGGGACAACGGTAAGGAATTCCTTGACATAGGAGAGAATCGGCTGATTGCCAAGGCCTGTATCAAATCCTACCTGGTCAAAGGGGGCGCTGGAAAGATACATCCAGGCGGTGCCGCCGACTTCATGTTCACCATATATATGATTTTCATAAAGATCCGGGTTTTTGCGTATTCTCGCGTGGCCGATTTTGATCATGTCCTTGCGTTTGCCAAAAGTAAGAACCTCTTTTGGGCATGCTTCGACACAGGCGGGCGGCCGGCCGAACTGAAGCCTGGTTTCATAGCAGAAAATACATTTTTTGATTACCGGGTTTAAGACACTTGAGTAACTGTAGGCCGGTACATAAAACGGACAGGCAATCATGCAGGTGCGGCAGCCCACGCATACAGTGGGATCATAGATGACCGCCCCCTCGGGTGTTTTGGTGTAAGCGTTGACAAAACATGAGGTCAGGCAGGCCGGTTCATTGCAATGGTTGCATTGAATCTTACGGAAAAGTGGATGATCCTGCCCTGGGATATCGTAGCGGTTGACCACCGTATAGGCCCCTTCGCTTGTCCTGCGTTGATGATCCAGGACGGACATGTCGTCAAAGGCCTGGGCCGGGGCGGGGAGCCCCTGTTCCTTATTGCATGC
>JAWVYE010000108.1:0-5913 GCA_033722905.1 Desulfobulbales bacterium | reverse complement strand
CTGATAAAATCCAATCCCCTGGAAAGCATTATGACCCGATAACATGCCGGGCATCCATCTATATTCCAGCAACAGACTTGAAATACTTGCCGAAACTTTTGCCCGGTTACAACGGTCGAAACCCCTGCCGCCCTTGCAAACAGAAACTGTTCTTGTGCAGAGCAGAGGCATGGCCCGCTGGCTTGCCATGGAAACAGCCCGGAGCATAAAAATCTGGGCCAATGTTATCTATCCCTTCCTAATACTTTTATCCGGCAAATCTATAAACTATTGCTGCCGGATATTCCTGACATCTCTTGCCATGAAAAGAAGAATATCGTCTGGCAGCTGATGGAAATCCTCCCGGAATTTACGGCAGATATCCATTTTGCAAATGTAGCTTCATATCTTAGATCAGGTGATGAATTAAAGCTTTACCAGTTGGCATTTGAACTGGCAGACCTTTTTGAACAGTATACCCTTTACCGGCCCCAGATGATTCTTGCCTGGGAGACAGACAGCACAAAAATTTCTGCTGCTCAGGTCTGGCAGGCAATGGTCTGGCGCAGGCTTGTAGAGCATATCAATCAGCAGCATCACTTACCGGAGCCTCACCGGGCAAGACTTCTGCAGCTTTTTGAAGAAAAAATTCACAGCCCTGCTTTCGACCGGACCCTCCTGCCTGAGCGTATCTCAATTTTCGGAATATCATCCCTGCCTCCCTATCACATAAAGGTTCTTGCCGGTCTGTCAGACCATATCGATATCCACTTCTTTATCATGAACCCCTGCATGGAATATTGGCTCGATATTATCACTGACCGGCATATTGTAAAAATCAGCCGCCAGCAATCAACCAGCCAGGAGACTCTGCACCTGAAGCAGGGCAACAGCCTGCTGGCTTCAATGGGACAACTGGGAAGAGATTTCATGGCAATGCTGCATGATTTCAATACCCAGGATCATGAATTATTCATAGACCCGGGAAACGAATCTCTTCTGGCACATATCCAGCAGGATATTCTTTTATTACGTGAAAGTCCCAATGCATCATCACCGGCTTTCTCTGCAAGGCTGATAAAGGACAGCGACTCTTCAGTGAGCTTTCATTCCTGCCACAGCCCCATGCGCGAGATTGAAAACCTCCATGACCAACTCCTGGAACTCCTCTGCGGCTCAGATGCGGATGAACCATTAGAACCCCAGGACATTCTGGTCATGGCCCCGGACATTGATGCATACATCCCATTAATCAAAGCTGTTTTTGATAAGGATTATACATCAGCCGTAAACATCCCGTATAGTATTTCCGATCAGTCAGTCAGGAATGCGAGTCAGTATATTGAAACATTTCTGCAGATATTATTAGTAGTTCACAGCCGGTTCAGCAGTATTGACGTGCTCAAAATTCTTGAAACCAGTGCGGTTCAAAACCGTTTTGCCATTTCCGCTAACGATGTCAGCACCATAAAAAACTGGATTGAGAAAACCCGTATCCGCTGGGGAATAGACCAGGACCATAAGATGGGGCTGCAATTACCGCCCCACGGGGAAAATACCTGGAGAGCCGGCCTAGATCGTTTACTGCTCGGCTATGCCATGCCCGGCGATGAACGAATTCTATTTAGTGATATCCTTCCTTATGACCATATCGAGGGAAGCAACTCGGAAGTACTCGGCAATTTCCTTGATTTCTGCACCAGCCTTTTCAGCCTGGCTGAAACACTTCAACAGGAACATTCCCTTAAAGAGTGGTCTGAGATTCTGCTGCAGACCAAAGAGAATTTATTACTCGCCGATGATACTTCCGAAACCGAGTACAGAACTCTGCACCAGTTATTGTATGAGCTGCGAGAACTGCAAAACCGCACAAATTTCAACACCCGGTTAAGCCTTGGACCTGTCAGGTCTTTTCTGACCAGATCGCTTGATGAGCGTTTTTCTTCCCTGGCAGGAGCAGGCGGATTTATGACCGGCGGGGTAACCTTCTGCTCCATGCTGCCAATGCGGGCAATTCCCTGCAAAATAATCTGCCTCCTGGGAATGGACGACGGTTTGTATCCACGCTCAGTCCGCAGGAACAGTTTTGATCTTTTGGCTTTGGAGCCGAAACGCGGTGACAGATCCAAACGCCTTGACGACAGATACCTTTTTCTTGAAGCGATACTGTCCGCCCGGCAGAGACTTTTAATCAGCTTTGTCGGCCAATCAATCGAGGATGGCACCCCACGTCCACCTTCAGTCCTTGTCAGCGAGCTCATGGATTACATTAACCAGGGTTATGTGGCTCACCATAATATGGCAGAGCCTGGCATTTCATTGAGCGGCAAACTTACGACAATTCATCATTTGCACCCGTTCCATCCTGATTACTTCACCAGGCACACAGATCTTCAGAGGGCCAAGCTCTTCAGCTATTCGGCAGAAAACCGTGAAGCTGCATCAATACTTCTAGCAGACCGCCAGGATACCGGTTCAATGTTTCCAACACCGTGCACATCTCCTCCGGCTGAATACAAGCAGGTTGAACTGCATGAGCTGGTCAGGTTTTTCTCACACCCGGGTCGTTATTTCCTGGTTGAAATAATCGGCATTGCCCCCATTGAAGAAAAGCAGTCATTTGAAACAGACGAACCCTTCAGCCTCGCAGGTTTGGCCCGCTACAAAATTGAAAATGAAATTCTGGAATATATGATTCAGGGACGTGATACTGACATACTTTATCAAATCAAAAAGGCGTCCGGGGAATTACCCCACGGCAGATTGGGAGAAACCAGTTTTATGCAGTTGGTCTCTGATCTGCAGTCATTTCATAAAATGCTGGCGGAACTTTTTCGCGGAAATGATTTTACCCCGCGGCAAATCAGCCTGACAATAAGTGATTATACAATAACCGGGCAGTTTGATCTGGTGAGCGCATCGGCTATGGTTCAGTATCGCCATGCCACGATAAAACCCAATGATGTCATCCGGAGCTGGATCAGTCATCTGGTCTTTAACTGCATGCAGAGTCAGGCCTCAGCAGAATCCGGCCCGGTCACATATCATGCCGGCAAGGAGGCCATATATAAATACCGGCCTGTGGCGGAAAGCCTGAGTCTGCTCGGGAGATTGCTGGATCTTTACTGGCTGGGCCTCCAACAGCCGCTGTATTTTTTTCCTCACAGCTCCTTTGTTTATGCCCGGGAACTCCATAACGGCAAAACTGAAGTGGAGGCATTACGCAAAGCAGAACAGCAGTGGCACGGCGACGGTTTCAGAAAAACCGGTGAAAAATATGATCCATACAATCGCATCTGCTGCAGAAACCTAAACCTGGCAGATCCGCAATTCAAGGAGCAGGCAAAGAGTGTTTTTCTGCCGGCGCTGGACCACCGGACAAAACTCAATCTGCATGCCCTGCAGAAGGATCCTGAGAACCGATAATTTTTGCTACCGCTTCAGCGTACCTGGCCCCGGTTTTCTCCAGAATTTCATCCGGAAGCTGTGGTGGCGGAGGTTTTTTATCCCAGTCGAGGGCTGCCAGGTAATCCCGCAAAAACTGCTTATCAAAACTCGGCTGCCCTTTGCCGGGTGTATACTGGTCAAGGGGCCAGAACCGGGAGGAATCCGGTGTAAGGACCTCGTCTATGAGAATCAGCTCCCCTTCATACCAACCCAGCTCAAATTTGGTATCTGCAATGATGATGCCCCTGCTCAAGGCGTAATCTGCAGCCTTTCGGTAAAGTTTTACGCAGACATCAACAATGCGTGCGGTCTCGGCAACGCCAACCAGCTCTTCCATTCTCGCAATGGAGATATTTTCGTCATGCGCACCCAATGCAGCCTTTGTTGAGGGAGTGAAGAGAGGCTGGGGAAACTTATCAGATTCAACCATTCCTGCCGGCAGGGGAAAACCGCAGACTGTCGTATCTTTCTGGTAGGCTTTCCAGAATGAGCCTGAAAGATAGCCTCTGACAATGCATTCAACCGGCAGAGGTTCGGCTTTCTTCACCAGCATGCTCCTGCCCCGCAGTTCATGCAAATAAGGAGCACAGGATGCCGGATATTTGTCAACATCGGCGGTAATCAGGTGATTTGGCAAAATGTCCTTTAAAAAGTCGAACCAGAACAGTGACAACCGGGTGAGGACATTTCCTTTATTGGGAACAGGGTTGTCCATAACCACATCAAAGGCCGAAATGCGGTCAGTGGCTACCATCAGGAGTTTATTTTCAACTTCATACAGGTCCCTGACCTTGCCGCGATGGATAAGTTTCAGGTTATTAAACTCTGTTCTGACTAATGGCGGGCTAGACATGATACCTCTCTCATTATTAGAATTTACATTTACAGTCCCAAAGCTGACTGCAGCTCATTGACCACTGCTTCACTTGAGGTACCTGAAATAGTTTTCAGCAGCCCTTCTTTTTCATAAAAGCCGATCAGCGGTGCCGTTTTCTCATTATATGTGGCCAAGCGGTGCGATATGGCCTCTTCTGTTTCATCATCGCGCTGGATGACTTTACTGCCGCATTTGTCACAGATTCCCTCCTGTTTTGGCGGGCTGCTCTTGACATTATATATCGCCTGACATTCAGGGTTCTCGCATGTTCTCCTGGTGCACAGCCTGTCAAGGATTACTTCCCGCGGCACATCGATATTTACTGCCATGTCAAGGGAAATGTCAAGTTTTGCCAACAGCTGTTTCAGGGCCTCTGCCTGGGGAATCGTCCTTGGAAAACCATCCAGCAGGAAACCTTTCTGGCAATCGGGCTCCTGCAGCCTTTTTTCCATAATTCCCATTATTAATGAATCCGGCACAAGGTCACCGCGTTTCATGAATGTTTCCGCCTCCCTGCCGAGATCAGTCCCTGCCTGAACTGCACCGCGCAAAATATCTCCGGTGGAGATCTGCACAGATCCATCAATAGCTGTCAGTCTTTTGGCGACCGTTCCTTTGCCGGCTCCAGGGGCTCCCAATAGTATCAGTTTCATTTTATCCTCCAGGTGATAACACTTTTTTTTATCATTGAATTTTTGTAAACACCGTGATGCCGCTAACCATATCGGCCGCCGATTTCGGTCGTTCCTGTGCCGCTGAAAAACAGAGACACTATCCGCGTTTTTTTTTGGTAAAATCCGTCTATTTCCATAAAATCGGCGGGCACTATACCCGATTATCGCATGAGTTGGTAGCGCAAATAAAGAAAATTTCATCCCGGTGAGATTTTCTTCTCTCCAGAAGAAATCTCACCCTTGAAGGCGTAAATAATGCCGCCGAGCAATCCCACAAAGACCATAAAAAATGTGGTAAGGAGTGACAGTGCCAGGGCTTTTTCAGAAGTAGTAAATTCTGTCAGGTAAAAAAGAAACGTCGCCTCCCTGACTCCTATGCCGTTCACTGAAGGAGCTACTCCCATGATCAGCAGTATCGGCACAAAAAAGAAAAAAAAGCCCAGGGGAATTTCAATGGCAAGGCTTCTGGCCAGCAGGTAGTTGGCTATGATATATGTTGTCTGCCCCAGGATTGTCAGAGCTATGCAATTGCCCAGGATACTTTTGTGCTCCCTGTATTCGTACATGGCCCTGTAAATATCTTTGATTTTTTCGATCAGCATTGCGGGCAGAAACGGCAAATGGAGCTGGCACAGGGCATCAACGATATTTTTATTGAAAATAATGATTGCCAGCGTGATCGTGCTTGCACCCAGCATTACAATACTGCCCATGATCTTATGAGACCCCTGCGCCTGTTCAAAAAAGAATATGGCTGCAATACTGATTAGCAGCATGGTCACCAGACCGAAAAGGCGGTCCACGACAACTGCGCTGAATACTGAAACAGTGCCTTTCGCAGCTTTATAAAGGTAGTAAGCCTTCACCATTTCACCACCCAGTGATGAGGGCAGCACATTATTGAAAAAAAGGGCGATCAGGTTGACATAATAGGCT
>JAWVYE010000107.1:0-5929 GCA_033722905.1 Desulfobulbales bacterium | reverse complement strand
TCAAGCGGCGGGATATAAAGGGCAGGGTGGCCGCCCTGGAAATCCTTATATGTACCGCTGCGGTGCGCAACCTGATCAGGGAAGGCAAGACCTACCAGATTCCATCAGCCATGCAGACCGGCAAGAAATACGGTATGCAGACACTGGATGATGCCATCATGGACCTCATGAAAAAGACGTGGATCAGTGCCGAGGATGCCTATATGTACTCAACTGAGAAACAGAAATTTGTCGGCTATCTCAAGAAGCCGCCGTTGGATTTCACTGAGGTTTAAAATATATCATATGGCGGCAGGACTGCCGGTATTTCAGTTGACCTGGTAGCTGCTTGCCGTAATTTCCCCGTTGTTAACTGTAAAAGTGATGGTGCCGTCTTTGCCGGTGGTCAAAACCTCTATTCCCCTTTGTGCCAGGTCATAGAATGATTGGGCCGGGAAATTAAAGGGATTGTTGCGGCCTGCTGAGATGGCAATATAATCAGGCGCAACTGTATCTATAAACCGTTGGCTCATTGAGGATGCACTGCCGTGGTGCGGCGCCATCATGACATCAGACTTTAACTGCTTGCCATTACTGATAAGTTTTTCCGCCATTGCTGCGCTAATGTCAGCCGGTAACAGAAATGATCTGTTGTTGGTTTCAAGACGAAGAACAATACTTAAGTCATTCGGATTGATCGATCTTCCTCCCCTGAAACCGTTTCTTTCCTCAGCAGGTTTTGCGCCACTGTTTAAACAGATTAAGCGCGTGGAACCATTGTGGTAAAGGATATCACCGGTTCCGGCAATTTTTGTTTCAATGCCCAATCCGGCGGCGAGCGCAAGCAACTCCCGGTATGCGTCATCTTTGCCGGCAGCACCGTTGATCCACAACTCTTGTGGCTGAAAATGTTTGAGAATAAACGGCAGGCCATTGTAATGGTCGGCGTGTGGATGTGTGACTACAACGGTATCAATACGCCTGAGCTGCTGCTGCCATAGAAATGGAGCGATTACCCGGGCGCCCATATTAAAGCGATCACCAGCCGCACCGCCGCCATCGACCAATATGTTCCTGTTTCCCGGTAACCGCAGCAGAGTTGAGGACCCGTGGCCGACGTCAAGAAATGTGACAGCAGCGGTATCTGAAGAATTTTTGGCAATGGTGGTGAGTACAGGTGCTGTTGCGAGATAGAAGAGAAAGAACAGGGCCATACCAATGGCATAACGTTTATGTCTGCCTTTCAGGTATGCTGCCGCTGCTGCGCAGAGGATGAGAAAATAGGTGAAGATGATTTGCAGAGGTGACGGAGTTGGAAACCACAGGGAAGCATAGGGAAATGCTGCAAAGAAAGAACATATGCGCTCCGCTGCAGTCAAGCCCCAACTTCCTGCGATAAAGAGGTATTTTGCCAGGGCCGGTGCAATGGGAATACATATGCTGGCTGCCAGGCCGAGAACAAGTGCCCATAAACAAATGAGAGGTTCTACGAGTAGATTGGTGAATATTCCCAGCAGGGAAATTCTGTTGAAGTGAAATAATAACAGGGGAAAGGTGCCAATCATTGCAGCAGCTGTAAGGGCAAATCCTGCCAGAAACCACTTAAGGATTAGTCCTGGAACCGGGTAAAGGAGAGCGAATTTTGTTGAATTCTCCGTTGCGCCCGGGCCGTTTCCATATGGCATTGCGTCCTCATTATCCCGGCAGAGATAATTGTAGAGCATTGGATAAATGAAGGCTATGGCAATCACTGCACTGAAGGACAGCTGAAATGAAGCGGAAAAGATTGCGGCCGGCTTGACTATGAGAATGATGATTGCTGCTGCCAGGATGTGGTTGATCAGGTTTTCCGGCCTGTCAAAAAGAAGCGCCAGTATGAATACCGATGTCATGAGGAAGGCACGCAGAACCGGCGTATTAAAACCTGCAATAAGGCTATAGAGAAATAAGGGCAGCAAAGAGACGGCGGCACCGATTTTCACAACAGGTGCATGGAGCAAAAGCCATGTTGAACGTTTCAGTATCCAGATGAGAGCCGCAATAGTGACAAGGGCCAACAGGCCCATATGCATCCCGGAAATTGCCAGTATGTGGATACAGCCGGTTATGGTGAAATTTTCGAGAATTTCAGCAGGGACATCACGTCTGTCGCCTATGAGAATGGCTTTATACAGACCCCGTGCAGGCTGGCTTAAGGTTTTGTCGAGAAAATTCCCTATATGGAATCTGATACGCTCAGGAATATACTGCAGGGACATAACGAAAGATGATGAATGCCGGTCTCCTGACCCCTGGATTTTTATGATATTGCCGGGCGATCGCACCCAACCTTTGATATATATCCCCTGGTTTGCAAGGTGTTTTTTGTAGTTAAAGGAACCGGGAGTGGAATAGGTGCTGACAGGTGAGAGAACCGTTTTAACAAGAAAACGGTCTCCGGGTTTCAGGTCATCCGGCAACAGCCCTTTCAGGGTTAACAGCACCAGGCCTGAAGCGCTGATGTTCGTCAGACTTTGCCGGTCAGGGCCCGAAGGTTGATGGAGTGCCTTTAACTGCATAAGCAGCCTGGTCTCAGGGCCGGTTGCAGTTGCTGCCACAGATGGATACTTCCGTAAAATGCCGTCAAGGCTTGCGGTCTGTTTTTTGGCGATGAGATTATAAATATGCTGGGGGTCATGGGGAAGACCGGTCCGTGTTTCTGCATGCTGCATGCCAAGGAGAAAGAAAAGAATGCCCAGAAAGACCGATGCAATCAGCCGATAGCGCTCAAGGTGATTTTTATACAGGCAGAAAAGAAGGCCCGACAAGAGCAGTAAGCAGGGCAGCAGCAATTGCCCATGCCAGTGCAGAAACTCCGCCCGGCAAATTCCTGCAGCAAAACAGCTGACAACTAAAAAAATTCCCGGTGAAATCAAGGGCAATTTATGCCTGTGGGTCGGGATATTCTGCATGAAGTATTTACCGTGCTGCTGTTAATGGATAAACACCGGGGAGCAATACTTTAGTTGTCTGGATCTATATTTCGCTTTTGTAGAGTTCCTGTAATTTTTTGATTCTCCTGTTCACATCGGGCGGCAGAGTGAGATTATAATTTTCTGTATATTCCGCTATTGTCCTATGGGTATTGAATATTGGAATATTCAGGAAAATATTGTTGATGCATCTATCTATATACTTTTCTCTCAGCTCTGGATCATAGAATTCCTTGAGTACCCGGGGAAACAGTTCATAAAAAGAGTCTGAATCCTCTTCATACAGGAGGGCTGCCGGTTCCTCACTTAAAGGCTCTGTATCCACAGGGGTATCAAGACCGAATTTCCATCCCGTTCTGCCGTCATGGAAACCTTCAATCCACCAGCCGTCCAGGATGCTGATATTGGGGATTCCATTCATGGCAGCCTTCATGCCGCTTGTGCCGCTTGCTTCCAGAGGACGTTTGGGACTGTTCAGCCAGGCGTGGACACCTGCAACCATTTTCTTGGCAATGGCCATGTCATAATTGGGAATAAACACAAGCTTGGCCAAACCATTGCTGAATTCATAAAGCTCCTTCTGGACATCCAGAATTATCTTGATGATTGACTTGCCAGGTTCATCTGAAGGGTGGGCCTTGCCGGCAAAGAGAAAATTTACCGGATGGTCAAGCTCCGTTATGATATCAGCAAGCATCCTGATGTCATCAAAAATGAGATCAGCGCGTTTGTAAGTAGAAAACCGCCGGGCAAAACCGATAGTAAATGCCGTCGGTGTAAGGGGTATGTCCTCTTCATGCAGGTGAGAAAGATAATTGGGCGGGTCAATCCAGGTTTCATCTATCTGGTGCCGGTGCTGCACAAGCATTTCATTTACATGCCGGATGAGGATTTCAGAGTCATGTTTCCATGCCTCCTCAAGGCTGGTGCGGAATTCGTCATCTGTGAGAAGTTTTTCCGCATTGGCAAAGACCTCAGGATCCTGGCGCCAGTTATGCAATGCGGCAAAATTGTCAAAAACTTCAGCTTTTGCATCACTAATCCAGGTAAGATGATGCACACCATTAGTAATGGCGGTTATTTTCTCGGCAAACTGGGGGAACTGTTTTTTGGTGACATCCCGGTGCAGTCTGCTGACACTGTTGACCGCCCGGTTCACCCGCATGGCAAACTTGGTAAAATTATAGTATGAGGGATTATCCGTATCCCTGGCCAGGATTTCCAGAATTTTCCTGCATACCATGTGGCTCATGCCGGCATACAGTGATTTGTTAAACCGGTCATGTCCTGCTTTTACAGGTGTATGAATGGTATAGACCACTCTATGGGCAACGGCTTCTGCCGCTTCCAGTATATCTGCATCACTTAGATTCGTTTGATAGGATGGTCCAAGTTTATTCAACAGGTAATCGGCTATAAGATGGAGTACTGATACGACACCGTGCTGCTCGTTGAGGTGTAAAGTTTTGGCAGACAGGCCGAGAATTTCCATTAATGGCATTACTCCTGCACCAAGCATGCGGCGCTGGATAGCCTTCATTTTTTCCGAACTGCTGTCATATAGATGGTTGGAGGCATTGCGGATCCACTCGGGAGAATCGGGCAAACCGAAATCAAGCAGAAATTCAGGAACAAAAAAATCCAGTTTTTCATTGATCTCAAGTTTCATCCATATCTGGGCATAAGCCATGACCGCCTGATTATAGCCATCAAAAAAGGGTATTTCCAAAATAAGCGGCTTGTCAGGGTGGTCGGGATTTTTCAGAAGATAGAGTCCGGGTGTGTCCTGGGGAGACCATTCAGTTGACCAGCTTATTTGGCCTATCCTGGAGTCAACAAGTTGGGAAAAATATCCCTTCCTGTATAGCAGGGATATGGCGGCAACAGGGAGATTGCAGGCAGCGAAACTCTTCAGGATGTCGCCTGCCAGAACACCCAGGCCACCGCTGTAATTGGGAATTTTAAAAGGACCATTGGTGAATTTGTCGATAAATGAGGCGAAGACAGGATTCTTACCGGCAAGTATGTTATTCTGCTTCAGAAAGGTTCTAACAGGATTGAAAACATCCAGGTCCGCACCTATCTCCATGGAAATATAGATGGTAGAGTTGCCGCCCGCCTCTGTGAGATCAGTCCATACCTGATCAAATACTTTTTGGGAGATACCGAAAAAGGTCCCGAAAGGTGTTCTGGCGTTCATCTTGTCCAGGAGAGCTTCCTGGTCAGGAGAGGTGTTATTTGAATTATTTTGCATGGCAGATAACGTTGCATGAGTTTTAATATAATTACCTGATTATTAAATTACAGGTCAATATAGAATTACTGAAGCTATTATGAAAAGTTATTATTACATTTTGAAAACATTTAGGAAGTTTTTTATTTTAGAAAATTATTGAATATGTATAAACTTTTCTATAAGGTGTATGGGGATTTTGCTAGGATAATTTTATAGTTAGCTGATGAATGAAAAAAAATATGGTGAAATGATATCCCTGATACTTACGCTGAACTGAGTGAAAGCCTATACAGCGATTATATAAGCGCAAAGGTAATACTGGTATAATTTACAAAAATGGGCTATATGCAGAGAGCGTTTGCAAATATCAAATTTTGCACATTAAGATTCTTGTTGACGATAATACCTAACGGAGGAGAGAGATGAAAAAAACAATATTGATGATGTTATTAGCGGTAATTGTCATGGGACTTGCATTCGGTGTAAGCGGTTGTGCCAAGAAAAGCGTAGATATGGAAGACGAAATGGCGACAGCGACTGTCGAGGACACGGCACCGAAACCCGGTGAGCCCGGATACGAAAAGATATATGAGGAGAGTATGGCCGCCAAAGAGGAATCTTTAGAGGCACAGGCTGCTATGGATAAAAAACAGGAGTTTCTTGAAGGAAGAACTTCAGCTCCCCTTTTACCGATTTATTTTGATTTTGATAAATCCAATATCAGGTTGGACCAGCGGTCACG
>JAWVYE010000106.1:0-5977 GCA_033722905.1 Desulfobulbales bacterium | reverse complement strand
GATTGCCCCTGACCAGGATTGCACAATATAGAGAGCGCTCATAACAGGTAACTCCTCCTTACAGCCGGCTATTTATAGCAACTTTCATCTTTCAGTACCTCTTTTATGTATCCGGTTCGAGTTTGCTCTGTCAGCAATAAGTTTTTCTACTGCGGAGCGGCGGACAGTGAAATGCTGTAGCTGGTTGTTGCCGTAACACCCGTGCCGCGAAAAGTTCCACTTACCGGCGCAGCACCGCCGGGGTCAAAGCTGGCTGCCAGAGCTATATGGCGATCTGCCACCACGAGGCCGTGACTGGGGTCATAGCCCCGCCAACCGCCGCCGGGGATATATACCTCAGCCCAGGCATGCAGGTGACGCTGCTCCATATCAGGATCGCCCTCCTGGTAACCGCTGACAAACCGCGCCGCAAGCCCATAGCTTCGGCATATTGCCATAAACAGCACAACAAGATCGCGGCAGGCCCCGCTTTTCTTTTGAAAGGTAATGTCAGGCGGGAAAGGAACCCCGTGCTCCCTGGTTTCCAAGGTGAAATTTTCATAAACAGCCGTACACAGTCCGGCCAGAAAATCCAGGGTGACTCCCTCCGAGTGTTCAAGGACCATATCAGCAAAGCTTTGCACGTCTTTGTCTATAGCAGCAGTTGCCAGGAAGCACGCCAGCGCCGGCGCCTCGTTTTTTTCATAGGAGACCGGCAACCGGAGAAATTTTGCATCAGTGACCAGGTAGCCAAAGGGATTTGTGCAGAAAGTTTGCGCTTCAAATGAAGTGGTTATTGCAAGGGAAGGTGTCTTCTCGGCAAACCAGATGCAGGTTGCATAATTGCCCGCAGCGTCGAGAAAATGATGAATTCCGTCAGGTTGCGGCACGATTTCCAAGTGAAAGTTGCTTATCTTCTGGCAGGCATCATGCCGCGGATTAAGGCGGATAATATGCGGCTCCAGAAAAACCGGGGCGGAATATTGATAATCAGTCTGGTGGCTGACATGAAATTTCATGTTCAACCCTCAGCCGTCAGGATGCAGTTTAGCCAGGATACGCTCCATCCATTCATCAGGGAGGTCTTTTATCGCCTGGCGCAGAGCACTGTCCCACCATATGGAAATATCGTTAAGCTCCTCCATTTCATAACGGTGTTCAATCATCTGGAAGGTATTGCTGCGGTAAAGAACCAGGTCAACAGGGTAGTCTACATCCGCAGCGCTAATCCGCGTTGAGTCAAAGGCAAGGCAGCCAACCTTGACCGCGAATTTGAGAGAATCCCTGTTCGTGAATGTCCTGTCCAGAACGGGCTTCCCATAGGCCGGTGCACCGATAATCTGGTAGGGGGTTTCCTCCGCGATCTCGACCCAGTTGCCCTCAGGATAGATGAGGTAAAGCGCATGCTCCCTGTCGTCCGGCATCTGGCCGCCGATCAGGCAATGGATGTTAAACTGCAGGCCGCTTTCCTTGAGAAATTCTTTGTCTTCCTTTGCCACCTGCCTTATGTTCTCGGCAAATACGTTCACTATTTTGAACAACCGGTTGTATGGTTTGTCAATTTCCCGCAGGTGTTCTTCAAAATAGGTTATTGTTTTATCCCGCACGGACCTCAGGCCGGAAGTCAGCAAAAACAGGCAGCCGTCACCATGGTTGATGGTGGTAAGCTTTTTCCCGAGGGTCAATTCATTACCGGAAGTGATAAGTGTGTCTGCAATACCCACAAGGCCTTCATGGGTTCTCATGCCAAGGCAAAAGGTCATTTGTATGTCTCCAGTTTATAGCGGTTGTCTGCAACCCAACCCTGCATAACGCATTCCGGTAAACACTACAAGGTCTATTTGCATAAGCCATTCATTATTGCTGGGAAAGAGCGGATTCAGGCGATGGCAGCACTTTGAAAAAAGTCGCGCTGATCTCCTGGCCCACTTCATTCAACCTGACCTGAAACGAGTCGAGATATTCGTGCATTCCAGATGTCATAACATCACTGATGTCAGAATAATTCAGATCCGCCACCAGGCGTCCCAAAAATTTTTCGGCACTGTTCTGGGCCGCCCCATAGGGTGATCCTGTTATCTTATGCAGCGATTCAAAAGCCGTGCCTGTGCAATGCCGTATCGAACGCGGGAACTCGGCATCAAAGATAAGAAAATCAGCTACATTGGTAGGTGTTATCCGGTGGAATCTCTTGCGGTACATATCGTGAGCACTCGCTGATTTAAGCACCGCCGCCCACTGGATGTTGTCATAGGGGCTGCCGACACTATCAGCTTTGGGCAGCAGCATATAATATTTGACATCGAGGATCCGGGATATCTTGTCAGCTCTTTCAATCATTAAGCCCATGCGGGCAAAGTGCCATGCTTCCCCGTGGCTCATCGTCGAGTACAAGAGGCCGGAGAACATATGGCCGCGCATCTTTATCATCAAAAAAAACTTGTGGGGATCATTTGTTGCAAAGCCCGAGTGCTCCGCTTCCTTGAGCTCAATATAAAACCGGTTGAGCTGTTCCCACATTTCGATGGAGATTATTTCCCGGACTGACCGGGCGTTTTCACGCGCAGCATTCAGGCACGAAAGTATGGAATTACTATACTGCCGGTTAAAGGTCAGAAAATTTACAACGTTTTCCTGGGTGTAATCCGGGTACAGGTTCTCAAATTCTTCCCGGTCTCCGGTTGTGGTAATCATTGGCGCCCATTGCAGGTTTGCTTCGAGCGGGATATCAAGGAGCAGGTTTAAATTGACACTGATAAAACGGGCAACATTTTCCGCACGTTCGATGTAGCGGCACATCCAGTAAACCGAATTGGCAACTCTGCTAAGCATTACAGCCTCCTAAAGACAGTATGGACTACTTATTTCAACGTATCGACGACCCAGGTATCCTTGCTGCCCCCTCCCTGGGAAGAGTTAACCACCAGTGACCCCTTGCGTAATGCGACCCGGGTCAAGCCGCCCGGCAATACATAGATGTCCCTGCCATAAAGTATATATGGCCTGAGGTCCACATGTCTTCCCTCTATGCTGTTTCCTGTTATTGTCGGAGCCCGTGACAGGGCAAGAGTTGGCTGGGCCATGTAGTTTCTGGGGTTTTCCCTGATAAGCGCCCTAAATTTATCTCTGTCGGCTTTGGAGGCATGCGGCCCGACCAGCATGCCGTAGCCGCCTGATTCAGTGGCGGCCTTGACAACAAGTTTATCCAGGTTTTCCAGAACATAGGAGCATTCTTTGGGATCAGCACAAATATAGGTGGGAACGTTTGGCAGTATGGGCTCTTCGCCGGTGTAATATTTGATGATTTTGGGCACATAGGCGTAAACCACCTTGTCGTCAGCTACACCGGTACCCGGGGCGTTTGCCATAGCCAGCCGACCTGACTTATAAACCTCCATTATGCCGGGCACGCCAAGCATTGATTCAGGCCTGAAGGCAAGCGGATCGATGAAGTCATCATCTATACGGCGGTAAAGCACGTCCACCTGCTGCAATCCTTTAGTGGTCTGCATATAGACAAACCCGTCATAGACCACAAGATCCCTGCCTTCAAGAAGCTCAACCCCCATCTGGCGCGCCAAAAACGAATGTTCAAAATAGGCGGAATTATAAGATCCCGGTGTAAGCACCCCGATGGTGGGATGGGAAACATTTTCAGGCACAAGGTTCTCCAGGACGTCCAGCAGCCTGTTGGGATAATCATCCACCGGCCTGACGTTGGAAGCCTCGAAAACCTGAGGAAAGGTCCGTTTCAGGACCTGGCGGTTTTCAAGGACATAGGAGACTCCTGAAGGACAGCGGAGGTTGTCCTCCAGAACATAAAAGGCGCCATCACCGTCACGCACCAGGTCAGTTCCGGTAACATGACACCAGATACCCTTGGGCGGGCTGAAATTTTCACATTCCTTGCGGTACGTTCTGCTGGAAAAAATAACCTCTTCAGGAACAATGCGGTCCTTTAATATCTTCTGCTCATTATAGATATCCTCAAGAAAGGCATTCAGGGCAAAGATGCGCTGCTTGAGGCCTGACTCTATCTGGTGCCACTCTCTGCCTTCAACAATACGGGGGATGATGTCAAACGGGAAAATCTTTTCAGACCCCTCGTCACTACCGTAAACGGCAAATGTAATGCCCATCTGGAGCAGCATGGTTTCTGCCGCCTTCTGCTTGGTAATGAGATTTTCCGGGGAAAGAGATTCTATTTTTTCGACAAGCAGCTTGGAGCCGAGTCTGGGCTTTCCTTGCGCTTCAAGCAGTTCATCAAAGAAACTTTCGAGCTGATAGCTTGCAAAATCCATATACTCTCCAGCTTTTAAGAAGTTTGCGGTTTCATGATGTTTCAGGACGTAAAACAGAAAGGTAATTGCATATACAGCTCCAGGCAACAAAAAGTTTTTCAGTTTCAGGAACACGGGGTCAGGGTCCCGGGGCTGCAGGCGGCCGGCAGGGACATCCCCTGCCTCCTGAAAAAATCCGGCTTTATTTGGCTGCCGGACCTTTCTCCATCTTTTGCCTGATCCTTTTTTCAACCTCAACCAGGATAAAGACCAGGGGCGTGAACATCAGCAACCGCAGCCAGTCACCCATGGGGATTGCCTCGGTGGCGAATACCTTCTGGAACAGGGGCAGGTAGGTAAAGCATACCTGCAGAGAGATAATGGCGGTTACGGCATAGAGCACCTTCCTGTTGCCGAAAAGCCCCTGGTATGAAAGCACGGATACATACTGGTAGCGCATGCCGAAAAGATAAAATATCTGAAAGAATATCAAGGTGTTGACTGCTGTTGTGCGGGCCATTGCCAGGGTCTCGCCATGGGCCTGGTCCCAGAGAAACAGTCCCAGGGTGCCCATGACAATGATGGTAGAGATGAAAATGATGCGCCAGCCGAGAAACTGGGTCAGAAGCGGTTCGCTGGGCGACCTGGGCGGCCTCTGCATGACATCGCCTTCCGGCGGCTCAAATGCCAGGGACAATCCCAGGGAGACGGAGGTTACCATGTTGATCCACAGGATCTGCAGGGGTGTGATGGGCAGGGCGATGCCCATCATCACCGAGGCGATGATGATGCCTGCCTGGGCGCCGTTGGTCGGCAGCACAAAGGCCATGGTCTTCTTGATGTTGTCATATACCGTGCGGCCCTCTTCCACGGCATTTACAATGGAGGCGAAGTTATCATCAGCCAGGACCATTTCCGCGGTCTCCTTCGCGGCCTCGGAGCCCTTGCGCCCCATGGCGATTCCCATATCGGCGCGTTTCAGGGCTGGTGCGTCGTTGATGCCGTCACCGGTCATGGCCACTACCTGGTCATCGGCCTGCAGGGCCTTGACCAGCCTGAGCTTATGCTCGGGGCTGACCCGGGCGAAGATGTCGTTCTTTAGCACCAGCTGCCGCAGCTCTTCATCGCCGGCGGCATCGAGCATTCTGCCGGTGACCGCTCCGTCCCCTGCTTCCATGCCGATCTGCTCACCGATGGCAGTGGCGGTCAGGCCGTGGTCGCCGGTGATCATCTTTACCCTGATGCCGGCCGTCCGGCAATTTGCCAGGGCGGTTACGGCTTCCTCCCTGGGGGGATCAATGAGACCGAAGAGGCCGAGCAGGGTCAGGCCGCTTTTCACGTCATTGAAGTTCATCTCCCGCTTATCACCCATGGCCAGGTATGCCACAGCCAGGGTCCGTTTGCCCTGCCGGGCAATAGCGTTTATCTCTTCCCGCCAAAATTCAAGATTTATGGAATGATCATCACCGTCCCTGCGTTCCCTGCTGCACATTTCAAGCACCTGCTCAGGGGCCCCCTTGAGATAGATAAAGCCATGACCGGAATGGTCATGGTGCATGGTGGCCATGAACTTGTGCTCCGATTCAAAAGGGATGGTGTCGACCCGGGGATATTCCCGGGCGCTCAGTTCCGGATCCTGGCCGGTTTTCATGGCCAGAGCGATAAGCGCGCCGTCGGTGGGGTCGCCCTGGACTCGCCACTGGCCGTCCTGCTGCAGG
>JAWVYE010000105.1:0-5992 GCA_033722905.1 Desulfobulbales bacterium | reverse complement strand
CGCCGGCTTCATGCACTATCACCTGCCGATGATCCCGCATAACATGGAAACATATAAGGAAGGTTTTTTCGGGGCTTTCACCGTTGTAATTACACCGTTTGTTCTTTTCTGGCTCATAAATAAGGTTACTCCTTCCCTGGAGTACAAGTAGGGAGCAAACACAGGGTTGCCCTTAGCAATACAGCGCATGCGCAGTTATTTTCAAAAGTTTAAGAGCTCCAAAAGGGGGTAATTATGGAAAGACGTAAATTACTGAAAACATCTCTTGCTTTCCTCGGTACAACCACCCTGATATCTTTCGTGTACCCTGCTTCAAAATTTCTTATCCCGCCTAAAAGCAATGCCGAAGATGCACAGGTGACCATCGACAAGGATCAGGTCCCTCCCGGCACCGCCAGGGAGATAACCTTTAACGACATCCCCCTGGTGATCATCAACCGGCGGAGCCGCGGTTTTATAGCCCTTTCAAGGGTATGCACGCACCTGGGCTGCCTGGTCGGCTACGACAGTTTTAACAGCAAACTGGTATGCCCTTGCCATGCAGGGGAGTTTGACCTGGAGGGTAATGTGCTCACAGGTCCTGCGACCAAGTCTTTACAGAGGTATCCGCTGAAAGTAAGCGCCAAGCAGATAACCATCGGCTAAGGGCATACTAATTCTGATAATTCATCACGGGGTCATACGATGTGGGCAAAATTAAAGCACTGGATAGAAGTTAGAATTGGTTTAGAGGAACTGGTCAACAGGCATCTGCGCTCATACAGAACACCCAGGGGAGCCAATTTTCTGAACACATTGGGTTTTGTCGCCCTTATTGCCTTTATTGTCCAGGTTATCACGGGTATCATGCTGCTCCTTTATTATTTACCCCATCCTGATCATGCCTTCCAAAGTGTGCAGAGGATCACCAATGAAATACCGTACGGCTGGCTTTTCCGCCTTATCCATAATATCGGCAGCAATATCATAATTGCGGTGATAATAATCCATCTTGTCCATGTTTTTTTCAGGGTCAGCTACAAAAGACCCAGGGAGGTCACCTGGATAACCGGATGTCTCATGTTCTTCCTGGTCCTGCTGACAAGCATCACCGGGCAACTTCTGCCATGGCACCAGACCGGCTTCTGGCAAACCACCGTCACATCGACAATTCCGGCTTTTCTTCCTTTTATCGGTGAAGGGATATCTTCCTACATGCGTGGCGGAGAATTTGTAACCGGCATTACCCTGTCCAGGTATTTTTCATTTCATGTGGTCATACTGCCGGTCATCATCAGTGCCCTGATCGGCCTGCATGTCCTGTTGATAAGGCGCCAGGGCATTTCCACCTCTCCTGCCCTTGAACCTGAAAACAGCAATATTGCCAAGACAGAATTCAGCTGTGAAGAGCATCGCCAGGGCCAACCGTGCTTCCCGCATTTTTCATTAAAACGGTTGTTCATGGTGATGATCTATTTCGTTGTACTGTTTTTCATAATGACGTTTATGCCGAACCTGTTCCTGCCGCCGGAAGCCAACATGCCGGCCAACCCCCTGATGACCCCGGAGACGATCAGGCCGGCCTGGTATTTCCTGGCACCCTACCAGCTGATAAAAACCATTCCCAATGACTTGCTGGGTATCAGCCTGCTGGCTTTATTCACGATTATATTCACCTTCTGGCCTTTTTTCGATGCCAAGGAAGAGGAAAGAAACATTCGCAAAAGACCGGCTCTCATGGGTGTTGTCCTGGTTTTATTGGCGCTCTGGGCCTGCTTTACCGTATGGGGGATGTACTAATGAAGAGAATTATACTGCTGCAGACCGTCGTGCTGCTGATCCTGTTCATTGCAGGTTATTCCCTGGCCGGAACCCGTGAAACCTTTGAAAGACACTTTATGCTGTCGCCCTGGTCCATTGCCAAGGGTGAGACCAGCGCCTGTATCCAGTGTCATACCTCGGATAATATGGACCCGGAAATGCACGCTATAGTGCGGGAATGGAAAGACAGCTGGCATGCCAAAAACAATATATCATGCCACGACTGCCACGGCGGCGCGCCTGAAGATGCCAGCATGTCCATGATGCACCAGCGAGGCTTCAAAGGCACACCCGAGGATATTGACATCCCTGAATTCTGCGGCACCTGCCATATTGCCATCCTGGGTAACTATCTCAACAGCGGCCACGGCAAAACCTTTAATGATACGGCGGAAGGGCCCAGTTGTGTCAGCTGCCACGGTTCCCATGATATTCAGCAGGCAAGCATGGATATCATCAATGAAAAACTTTGCTCGCAATGCCATACTTATGACCGGGCCAAAGAAATGAAACAGGCACTGTTCTTTGTTGAAAATAAGCTCAGCAATGTCAGGGAAAACCTCGGCCGTTTGCAATTAGCCGGTATTGATGTGGGTGACCAGGAGAAATCCTTTTTCAGGACCCATGCAGAGTTCAGAGCTCTTTTTCACTCCATTGATGTGGAGGCGGTGCGCCTGAAATCCAGTGATTATACCAAACAGCTGGAAGTTATTGAAGGTGACATCAGCCGGGCCTTTGAACAGCTCGCTTTCAGAAGGAATTTTTCAGCATATCTTTTTCTGATATTTATCGGCCTGAGCATCGTGGTTTTTCTCTTGTCAAAATCCTATGAAAGCAAATAACCATTAATTCACTTTACAAACGAGGCGCTTTGCTAGTAAAACGTAATCAAGCCAAAATCATTTTCAGCCTTTGCAAAGCGGCTTGCTGCCAAAATTTGTATGCAGGAACTATTTTATATTTTCAGCATGGAGAATAAGGTATGAGCAGTCACTTAAGGTTCTTTACATTACTTTTTTCTGCTTTACTGGTATCACCTCTGCTTTGGCACAGTTACGCCATCGGCAGTGACCAGCCAGAGCCTCCCGGCGAGCGCCGGGCATCCGAGACCCCCAGGCATTATGAAACCCCGAAGTTTTTTGTGCCGCCGCCGCCTTTTTCCGAGGGTATCTTCCCCTGCTCGGACTGCCACGCTGATATGGAGGTCAATCCGGAGCGGCGGCAACTGGAGGATGAGCATGTAGAGATCTCTGAAATCTTCAACCATGCCAGTGAACAGCGATGGTGCCTTGATTGCCATAATCATGATAACCGTGATGTGCTGCGCCTGGCCAACGGTGATCTCGTCTCCTTCGAGGAGTCATACAACCTTTGCGGCCAATGCCACGGCACCATTTTCCGTGACTGGAAGGCCGGCATTCACGGCAAAAGAACCGGTGAGTGGAACGGCAAAAAACAATACCGTCTGTGCGTCCACTGCCACAATCCCCACAGCCCGAGATTCAAGCCCCTGAAACCATTGCCGCCGCCGCATAATCCCCTGGAAGTTAAATACAAAAAACTTTCCGAGGATGAAATCCCCAGAAATCCTCTGGGCAATATGCAATAAGAGATACCGGCGCTGCCCGGCCCGGTATGCCAACATTTTATTTATCTGGATCAGCCTATGAAGAAACAAACCAACCGCAAAGCTCTGAGCAAGCCTTTGACCCGCCGGAAATTTTTACAAGGCACAGCTGCCGGCGCTGCTACCCTGGCAATTCCTGTCGGCACAGCGGATGCCTCGGTCTGGCAATCTTTTTTCCAGTAACATTTCCGTGAGATGAGTAAGTCTGAAATGGCTGAGGTCATCAAGCGCCTGGAAAAAGAGTACAGCAAAAAGTTCGGCACTGATTTCACTGTCAAGACCACCGCTGCCCAGCCGGATACCCTGTTCGGTTACGGGCTCGACCTCTCACGCTGCATCGGCTGTCGGCGCTGTGTATATGGCTGTGTCCGTGAAAACAACCAGTCCAGGGATCCGCAAATCCATTACATTACGGTTCTTGAGTTTGAAAAGGGCCATAAATGGGTCAGTGATCTTGAGGAGGCCGATAAGTATTACAATCCGTCCGAGGTTCCCGAGGAAGGTCATTTTTACATGCCGGTCCAGTGTCAGCAATGCGAAAACCCGCCATGTGTGAAAGTCTGCCCCACCAAGGCTACCTGGAAGGACCCGGACGGCATTGTGGTGATTGATTACAACTGGTGCATCGGCTGCCGCTACTGCATGGCCGCCTGTCCTTATGGCGCCAGACGCTTCAACTGGGGGGAGCCCCAGATCGCCAGGGAGGAAATCAACCCGGATACCCACTACCTCGGCAACAGGCCCCGCTATAAGGGTGTGGTTGAAAAATGCACTTTCTGCATCCAGCGGACCCGCGGCAATCCGGGGAAATATCCGGCCTGCGTAGAGGTCTGTCCTGTGGGTGCCAGAAAATTCGGCAATCTCCTGGACCCCAAGAGCGAGATTCGCTACCTGATAGAACACAAAAGAGTCTTTCGCCTGAAGGAGGACTTGAATACCGCACCTAAATTCTATTACTTTTTCGCTACCTGATAAATGGAGTGGAGGGCTGTTGCATATGTATCCAATCAAAAACTTCTTTATCGTTCTTAAACAGGTAACCGTCGGCAACCGTTACTACTATGCCTGGCTGTTTTTTCTGGGATTATTGATCTTTATCGGTGCCGTGGCTTACGGCAGCCAGCTTAAAAACGGCCTGATTGTCACCGCCATGCGTGACCAGGTTTCCTGGGGTTTTTATATCTCAAACTTCACCTTTCTTGTGGGTCTTGCAGCGGCAGCTGTACTCCTGGTGATTCCCGCCTATATCTACAATTTCAAGCCAATCAAAGAGATTGCCCTGTTTGGAGAACTTCTTGCCGTGGCGGCAATCACCATGTGTATTCTTTTCGTGGTCATCGATATGGGCAGGATTGACCGCCTGTGGCATGTCATCCCCTTTATCGGTAAAATGAACTTTCCCGACTCCCTGCTGGCATGGGACATCATTGTGCTGAACGGCTATCTGGCCATAAACCTCTTCATCTCATTTTATGCGCTCTACCAGATGGCGCACAACAGGGAGTACAGCCTGAAGATTATTATGCCGCTCATAATCCTTTCCATTCCCTGGGCAGTCAGTATCCATACGGTTACCGCCTTTCTGTTCAACGGCCTGTCAGCTAGGCCTTTCTGGAACGCCTCGATCCTGGCTCCCCGTTTTCTGGCCTCAGCCTTCTGCTCGGGTCCCGCGGTCATGATGCTCATCTTCCAGATAGTAAGAAAGGTTTCCAAAATTGATATCGACAATAAGGCGATATTTAAAATCGCCGAACTGGTTGCCTATGCCATGGGAATCAACCTTTTTCTGCTGGCGGCTGAATTCTTCAAGGAATTCTATTCAGGCTCAATACACCTGGCACCGATGAAATATCTCTACTTCGGACTGCACGGCCATAATGAACTGGTACCGTGGATGTGGGCCGCAATGATTTTTAATATTACAGCCTTTTTTCTCTTTCTGCGCCCCCAGACCAGGGAAAATATGCTGACCCTGAATATTGCCTGCGTCCTGATCATCATCGGTGTTTATATTGAAAAGGGGATGGGGCTTTCTATTCCGGGCTTTGTCCCGGGCACCCTGGGGGAAATATACGAGTACGCCCCGACATATACTGAAAAGGCTGTTACTATCGGCGTCTGGGCCACCGGCGCGCTGATCTACACCCTGCTTATGAAATTTGCCATCCCGGTCTATACGGGCGAACTGCGCTTCTACACCAGGGTAAGCAAGCCTTAATTGAAATTTCCCTATGATCCGGCAACAAAAAAGGCGGGAGCCAATCCTGCCTTTTTTTTATACTGCTATAATACCTTCCTGAAAGTCTCCCAATTCAACTTTATCACTCATTTATTTTTTTTTGGAAAGATACCTGCCCTGGATGTTGGCTTTAATCAGTCCCTCACCCCTGGTTCTGACAGGCATTGCCTTCTGCAACTCTGCTGCAATATGCTCAACGTCACTGGATGCAGCGGCCAACTTCCTGGCTTTGCCG
Source organism: Desulfobulbales bacterium (assembly GCA_033722905.1). Lineage (GTDB taxonomy): Bacteria > Desulfobacterota > Desulfobulbia > Desulfobulbales > BM004 > BM004. The sequence goes on along the minus strand of JAWVYE010000105.1, from coordinate 91 downwards.
TCAAAAGCAGCAACATAGGATTTCATGTCCTCCAGGTCCTTGTTTGTTGAAAGAGGTCCATGGCCCGGGATAATCTTATCCGCCCCAAGGG
>JAWVYE010000104.1:0-5993 GCA_033722905.1 Desulfobulbales bacterium | reverse complement strand
GCATATTCTGCCGTAATGGGTCGGGTGGACATCTCTGACCTCAAAACCAGCCCGTTCACGTGACAGGCCGCCGGGGCCAAGGGCGCTCAAACGTCTCTTGTGGGTCACTTCGGACAGCGGATTGGTCTGATCCATGAACTGTGACAGCTGGCTGGTGCCGAAAAACTCCTTGATGGCCGAAGTAATAGGCTTGGGGTTGATCAGGTCATGGGGCATGAGAGTTTCAACTTCCTGAAGTGTCATGCGCTCCCTTATGGCACGTTCCATACGCACGAGGCCGATACGGTACTGGTTTTCCACAAGTTCTCCAACCGTACGCACCCGCCTGTTGCCAAGATGATCGATATCATCGACCTTGCCCTGCTCATCTTTCAGGCGGACCAGGTAGCGCACCGATTCAATTATGTCTTCCTTGGTAAGTGTTTTGACAGAGATATCGGTATCAACTTTGAGCCTGGCATTAATCTTGAACCTTCCCACCTCGGAAAGATCATAGGTGGCTGCATTAAAAAAGAGGTTATTAAAAAACGAGGTTGCAACTTCCAGGGTTGGGGGGCTGCTGGGACGCAGGCGCCTGTATATCTCCAGAAGAGCTTCATCAGTATTGGTTACTTTATCAAGTGCCAGGGTCTTCCTGAACGAGTCACTGACATTGGTGCCGTCGATAAAGAGAATCTCAAAACTCTTGATTTTCGCTTCAAGTATGGTTTCGAGAAGAGATTCCGTGATTTCAGAATTGATCGGTGCGATTAAATCGCCTGAAGATGGGTCAACGATATCGGTGACAAGATATTTGCCCAACAGTTCTTCCGGCTCAACATTAAACTCTTTTATCTTGGCCTCCTCAATTTTCTTAAGAAGAGTCTTGCTGATTTTCCTGTTCTTCTTAACAATTACCTCGCCGGTTTTCGGTGCAACTATATCATGGGTGGCACGCTGGCCCAGAAGGATTTCCGGGGCAAATTCTTTTTTAAATTTTTTCCGTTTGACGGTTATTTTCTCTGACTTGTAAAAGAGCCGCAGGAGCTCTTCAGAATTGTACCCCAAGGCCCGTAAAAGGGTGGTCACAGGAAATTTTCTGCGCCTGTCAATACGAACATAGAGTACATCCTTAACATCAAACTCAAGGTCAATCCATGAACCGCGTACCGGGATTATTCTTGCCGAGTAGAGAAGTTTTCCACTCGAGTGTGTCTTGCCGTTGTCATGGGCGTAAAACAGTCCCGGTGACCGCTGCAGCTGGCTGACGATAACCCGTTCTGTACCGTTGACAACAAAAACACCGTCTCTGGTCATCAGTGGTACAGAGCCCAGGTATACCTCCTGCTCCTTGATGTCCCTGATATTCTGGACACCAGTTTCGCTATCGGTGTCATATGTGACCAGACGGACGGTAATTTTGACAGGTACCTCATAGGTCATCCCCCTTTCCACGCATTCTTCCACCGTGTACTTGGGGTCACCATAAGTGTACCGGACAAACTCCAAAAAGCATGTTTCGTTAAAATCGGAAATCGGAAAAATGCTTTTAAAGATCCCCTGCAAGCCGGTTTCAACCCTTTTATCAGGTGATACGCGCAACTGCAGAAATTTTTCATAAGATATTCTCTGCATCTCAATAAGATGCGGAATTTCAACAATACTGCTTGTTTTAGCAAAATTCTTCCTGACTCTGTTCATCATCCCCATCGAGCAATGCCCTCGTCTTGTGTAACCGGTTTCAGCCTCTGTTATGGTGCAGGCCCTGGTTGCAAAAAAGGATTTGTTTCAAAAAAATCTTTACAATCCGTAAATTTTTCAAAATGATATTATTTAATTACGGCATATTTGAAGGGGTGGCCGCAACCCGGTTTTTTTTCTGTGCCTTGAGAACGCGACGACGCTACGGAGAAAACCCTCCGTAGCGTCCAATTTTTCTTTACCAGTTATTTGCTGCTGACTGGCATCTGCCTTGAAGCATTCCAGGCAATGATTAGATTTCCTCTAATTTGAAGTTTAAAGACCGGTTTATTTAAGCTCTACTGACCCGCCAACAGCCTCTATTTTTTCCTTTATTTCATCGGCTTCTTCTTTTGCCACACCTTCTTTGATAGGCTGTGGCGCCGATTCTACCAGTTCCTTAGCCTCTTTCAAGCCGAGAGATGTTATAGCGCGGATCTCTTTAATCACCTTGATTTTCTGATCTCCGGCTGCAGTGAGCACCACATCAAATTCAGTCTTCTCCTCGGCAGCGGCAGCGCCGGCATCGGCGGGGGCCGCACCGGCAGCAGCAACTGCTACAGGTGCAGCTGCGGAAACACCAAATTTCTCTTCCAGTTCCTTGATAAATTCTGAGAGTTCCAGAACACTCATACTTGAAATAAAATCCACTACCTCATCTTTTGTTACAGCCATTTTCTTATCCTCCTGGCGACGTTGTTTACTGTCTAGATTTAATTATCAGCCTGTTCTTTTTGTTCTTTAATTGCCTGCAGTGCATAAAGAAAAGTTCTTGGAACTCCGCTCAGCACCTGTACAAGACCGGTCGGTACAGCATTCATTACAGAAAGCATCTGTCCCAGCAGGACTTCCTTGCCGGGCAACTTTGCTAATGCCGTAATGTCATCTGCTGACAATAATTTGCCTTCAAGGGATGCTGACCGGATCTTCAGTTCAGGGTGATCCTTGCAAAAATCTGTGAGGATCTTTGCAGGGGTTACAGGATCACCAAAGGAAACCGTTATTGCCGTGGTTCCCACAAAATGTTCCTGCAGACCCTTAAACTCAGTGTCCTCAACAGCTCTGATCAGGAGAGTATTTTTTGCAACCCTGAACTCGGCTTCATTCCTGCGCAAATTATGCCGCAATTCCTGCAGAACCGGTACTGTAAGGCCTTTGTAGTCGGAAACAATGGCAATTTTCGCTTTTGCAAACTTGCCATTGAGTTCAACGACTTCTGCAACCTTTTCTTCGCGATTCACTTTAATTCCTCCAGTTATTGCCCGTCTGAATCCGGGCCGATAAAGGTTTTCCGCAGGTACAGACTGTTATCTTGCCGCCGAGAGTTTTTATTTTTGTGCAATTTGTTTGTAGTGGATTAACCGCTATGGCCTCATGCCTCTACAGAGAAACTAATCACAATTATGCCTCGGCAGGTCCCTGCCTGAGCCGGGATTAAACAAAAACGTACCTGCTGTCTTCGACAATGAAACCGGGTATTTTAATTATCCGGTTTCTATTAATTTACACAGCCCTCATCATACCCGGGCCGCATACATTTGCTGCTTCCTTTCCACTATGACTGTTTTACCAGGTTCCGGACCTCCAACGGATCAAGCTTTACTCCGGGCCCCATGGTTGTGGAAAGACTGATGCTTTTCAGATAAATCCCTTTACTTGCAGAAGGTTTCAACTGAATAATTTTATCAATAAATGCCAGAATATTTTCCCTGAGCTTCTGGGATCCGAATGAAGCTTTACCGAGCATGGCATGCACGACGCCCGCCTTATCAACCTTGAAGTCAACTTTACCGGACTTAACCTCTTTCACAACTCGTTCCACATCAAAAGTTACGGTTCCCAGCTTGGCGTTTGGCATCAAATTCCGCGGTCCCAGGATTCTGCCGATCTTGCCGACTGTGGCCATCATATCGGGTGTGGCAATTGTCCGGTCAAATTCCAGCCAGCCGCCTTTTATCTTTTCAACAAACTCCTCACTGCCGGCATAATCAGCTCCTGCATCCAGGGCCTCTTTTTCCTTCTCGCCCTTGGCGAATACCAGAACTCTTATCTCCTTGCCTGTCCCATTCGGCAGCACAACGCTGCTGCGCACCATCTGGTCTGCATGGCGGGGATCAACTCCGAGGCGAATGGCAATATCGACAGACTCATCAAACTTGGTAAACTTATTCTGTAAGGCAAGTTCAATTCCTTCGTCGAGATTGTACATCTTGGTATTATCAATACCCTCTGCTGCTTTTCTGTAATTTTTGCCTCTCTTGGCCATAACGTCACTCTCCGTCCAAATAAAAAATATCTCTAAAGCTTTATTGCATAGTGTACGAAATATAATTAAACAACTGTGAGCCCCATGCTTTTGGCGGTTCCCTCAATAATTTTTATGGCCCCGTCAATATCAAAGGCATTAAGATCAGGCATTTTCTGTTCGGCAATTTCCCTGATCTTGTCACGGGAAATCTTGCCCACCCTTTCCATTTTGGGGTTGCTCGATCCTTTTTTGAGTTTCGCCGCCTTCATCAGCAGGACTGAAGCAGGTGGTGTTTTTGTAATAAAACTGAATGAACGATCGGCATAGACAGTAATTATCACTGGAATAATTGTGTCCCCCTCTCCCTGGGTCTTGGCATTAAATGCCTTGCAGAATTCCATGATATTGACACCATGCTGACCAAGGGCCGGGCCGACCGGTGGTGAAGGATTTGCCCCGCCGGCAGGGATCTGCAGTTTAATATATGATTGAATTTTCTTTGCCATTATTGTCTCCTAGATCAAAACTCAATATCGGGAATATGAAAATAATTACCCTGTTTTCCTTATATATTCTACCCATACATAGCCAGCAGATTGATCAGTCACTTGCAACCTGGACAAATTCCAGTTCCACAGGGGTTGATCGCCCGAAAATTGAAACCATAACCCGCACCCGGCCTTTGTCCGGATAGACTTCATCAACCACTCCCTGGAAATTGGCAAACGGGCCGTCAATGACCCTGACGGCATCCCCAACTTCATAAGTAACTTTCGGCTTTGGCTTCAGGGCGCCATCTTTGATGCGGCCGATAATTTTCATGGCGTCTTCATCAGAGAGTGATGGCGGATTACGGTCATTGCCGACAAAACCTGTGACCTTGGGAGTAGAACGCACGGTATGCCAGGTATCATCGGTAAGTTCCATGTTTACCAAAATATAACCGGGGAAAAATTTTCTTTCTGATGTTTTCTTTGATCCCTTGACCATTTCAAGAACCTGTTCTTTCGGGACCAAAACCTCACCAAATAAATCTTCCTGCCCGGCATTCTTTATCCGTTCCTGTAGGTTGGTTTTCACCTTTTCCTCAAACCCGGAATATGTATGTACGATGTACCAGAGCCTTGCCATAATTTTTAAAAAACCTTTATTTTTTTTGCTGACTGTTCCGCGTCTCTTCCTTAATGCCAGGGGCTTATCTTAGAATCAATGAAACCAGCTTTCCTATGAAAAGATCGACCGCACCCAGATAGACGGAAACAAGAAATACCAGGACAATGACAACCCCCGTAGACCCCATAGTGACCTTCTTGTCAGGCCATACAATTTTCTTGAACTCAGATTTAACTTCGCCGGAAAACTCTTTTATCTTGGCAAGAGAAAATTTCTGAGTGGCAGATTTTTCGGCTGCAACCGCTTTGTTTTTTGAGGATCGTTCACCTTTTTTTGCTGCCATATTTATGGTCCGTCCTTCCAGCTGTCCTACATCTGGAAATTAGCTTCTTTGTAATAAAAATCCGGCCAGTTCTCGTCAGTAAATGCTTGTCACTGGCAGGCCAGGAGGGACTCGAACCCCCAGCACCCGGATTTGGAGTCCGGTGCTCTACCAATTAGAGCTACTGGCCTACCTTGGTTATTTTGTTTCCTTGTGCAAGGTATGGCTTCTACAAAACCGGCAATACTTTTTAAATTCCAGCTTCTGCGGCGTATTTTTCTTGTTCTTTGTCGTGGTGTAATTACGGTTTTTACACTCTGTACACCCTAATGTGACTATATTCCTCATACCTGCACCTGATAAAACTGAATACCTGAACTGTATTTTGTGCGAGCAATACACTCGCGGTTATTTTCCTATTCGATAATTTCGCTGATAACGCCTGCGCCGACGGTACGCCCGCCTTCACGGATTGCAAAGCGAAGCTCTTTCTCCATGGCGATCGGCGTGATCAGGGTGCCTTCGATCGTTACATTGTCGCCCGGCATTACCATCTCAACTCCTTCCGGCAATGTTACCACGCCGGTCACG